>DATIOT010000195.1:0-11922 GCA_035472875.1 Mycobacterium sp. | reverse complement strand
CTCTGATCTCCCCCTCCGCCAGCCTCGCCTTCTGGGTCCCAGGTCCCTGGCAGCATAGGCAGTGACGGGCTATTGCCGAACTCGTCACAGGCCAGAGTGGTCAACCCTGCCGCTGGGATGTCAGCCTCCTTGCGCGCTGTTCCGGCAAAGCCCAGGGACCCCGCACCCTGTCCCGATGCGACTGTCGACACGACCGGCTCCTCACCAGGCGGGTCGCCCCAGTCCGGATCGACCTCGAAGTCCATATCCATGAACTCCTCGCTGTACCCGCGCAGCCCCGCTCGCCGGCGCCGACGCGCCCTGCGCTTTTCGCGTGCTGCTGCCGCAGCTGCCGCGGCGGCCGCGGCGGAATCGGGCTCCGGAGCCTTGCGCTGTGCGCTCGTACTCATACCTGTGCCGGTCCCAACAGTCGGACCGGCCACTAGGTATGGGTAGGCAGCTCCCTCGATACCGGTGGGCAGCGGGGGTGGGGCTCCGGTTGCGGGCACCGAGGTTGGCGCCGGCGCCGGATTTGAAGTCGGGGCAGAGGACGGCGCCGGGGCCGCGGCCGGGGCAGCGCTCACGGCCGGAGCGCCACTGATAGCCGGCGCACTAGCCGCCTCGGGCATTGGCGCGGGCACAGCGGCCGGCGTCGGCGCTGCGGCCACGTCAGGCTGGATTCCGGCCAGCAGACTCAAGCCTGCTATGCCTCCCGCAAATCCGCCCGGCACGATGAACGGAACGGCCGTAAGCTGGGGGAATGCCTGAAGGGCCTCGCCCAGGTGGGTGAACTCGTCTGAGATGAGTCCGGCGGGCCCGAAAATGTCCTGTATCAAATCCGATGTTGCGTCGGCCGGGTTCGTGGGAAATTCCTTCAAATCGCTTATCAGGGTTTTGTATATCTCAAGGAACCGGTTTATCCACCAGCTCAGCTGGTACGGGTTGCCGCTGTCATTGTCGATGATTCCGTCAGGGTCACCGTTTTCATCGCCGCTCCCGTTGGCGGCGTGCAGGATAGCTGGCGCCGGATCGGTCTGCGGCGCTGACGTCACCGCCGTGGTGGAGATCGCTTGATAGGTGGCCATTGTGGTGGCCGCCTGGACCCACATCCGCACATAGTCGGCCTCGTTGAGCGCGATGGGGATGGTGTTGATTCCGAAGAAGTTTGTCGCCACCAATACCGCATGGGTGGCATGGTTGGCGGCCAGCTCCACCAAGGTCGGCATGGCGGCCAACGCTGCGGTGTAGGCCGTGGCCGCGGTCTCGTGCCGGACAGCCGCCGACGCGCTGTTGGCACTGGCCCGCACCAGCCATGCCAAGTAAGGCGCATGTGCGGTCACATACAGCTCCGCACTCGGACCTTGCCACGCGCCGGCCTGCGCCGCCGCCAAAATCGCGGTGAGTTCGTCTGCCGTTTCCGCATAAGCGGCACTCAGCGAACTCCACGAGGCGGCCGCAGCCAACAAGCCGCCGGGCCCCGGACCGCTGCTCAGCAACGCGGAATGAACCTCCGGGGGCAATGCCATCCAAACCGGCGCGGTCATTCTCAGCCGCCGGCGACCAAATACGACGACGCCGCCGACACGATCGATCGATGCGAAATAACGCGTAGCGCCATACCAGCGAGTCCTCGCAGGGGTGAAATCAACGACCGCCTAGAGCTGTTAGGCGGCACACGTATCAGCCCGTAAGTAGTCGGGGGGCGGCCCGCAAAAGTTCCGGCCCGCGGCCGACTCATCGAAGATTCATCAGAACCCGGCCGCCGATCAACGAGCGAGGCCGCTCCCGACGGCTCACGCCTTGACGGCACTCACCAGGGTGTTACGAGCGACCATCGGGCCGGCTTCGGTATCCGGTCCGGGCACCGGCCGGCCGACTTCGCGCAGGTAAATGGCGGCGGTTGCATCCGTCCCAGCGCCGCAGGTCCCGGCGATCGACCATCTCAGGCGTCGCCTTTCTCAGCCATCGCCCTCACCAACGCCAAGCCGCCACGGCGCCCGTGCGCTGACGCCGAGCGCAACTTGTCCAGCAGCCCGGCCAGCGCCTTCGCCGCGGCCGGCTGCTGGTTTACCGCCCTCGGGTTGTCCAAGATCCGCGCTAGCGCCAGCGCAGCCTGAGCAAGGCCAGGACGGATCTCGGCGGCCAGGTCACTGATCTCGGCCGCAACCCCCGACTCCACAGGGCCACGCTCAGACGGTGGCAGATCTGCCACCATCTCAGACGCCCCCGACGCGGGTAACGAGACAACCGCGACGGGGGGTCGCACACCGGCGGCCCTACGCTGGCGGTACCGCTGCTGATAAAGACGGTGCGCATCCTTGCAGTCATCGCAACGACAGCCATCGGTGTAGCCTCGTCGCGTACCATGTCGTGCTGCCATATTCGTTCAAAACCTTTGTGTGCATTGATGTTTCGCGTGTGTGAAACCCGTTGTAACAGGGCTACTTTCAATTCCCTCGGCGAAAAATTGCCTCAGCCTTTGGCTCGTCCGGATGGTGCTCTGCAGGGATTTGCACCCCCCCTCCTGACCTGCATGTTTTTGCGGTTGATCTTGTTTGCTGTGTTCAAGATCAATACCGGGCGGGTCGAACAGCTCGTGTCGGCCGCGGCAGCGCACGCCGGGGAGCCGTGGGATGGCGGCGAGTGCGGCGAATAGGTTGGCCGGGTTCGTCATCGGTTCGCCCATTCCAATAGCACGTCGGCGTGGCAGGGCTGGTCGAGCGGGCACCAACAGCACAAGTCTTTGCCGCGTAATGATTCGAGATCATCGCGGCTGGGGCCGTGTCCGTCGCCCAGCCATTGGCGGTAGCGCGCGACGGCTTGTGCACGGTCACCGTCGATGACCGGATATGGGTTACCGAATCGGGTGGGGCGTGACACGACGACGGCACCGGCAGGTTTGCGCCAGCCGTGCCGGCGTTGTAGTTGAACGCGGCTAGGCATCATTCGGCCTCGCTTTCATAATTTCTATGTAGTGGTGTAATTCGGCCGCGGACTGCGGTGTCAAATGTGGGCCGAATATCTCGGCAATATTGGTGAGCGCCTCGTGCTCGGGTGTTTGCTCAGCGGTGCAGTCCGGGCGGTGTTCCCAGTTGTGGGTGTGTGGGTACAGGCCGCAGCCGGGGCACATCAGGACGCGGTTTCGGGGTACGCAAATAGTCGTCATTGGTCAGTCCCCTGCGGAGTAAGTGCGGGAAGCGCGGAGCTGCGGGAAAATGGCGTCTGCCTGCGGGTTTGCGGCGGTTTTCGGGTTTTCGTCCAAGTGCGGGCGACCGCAGGCAACTGCGGGTGACAGTTCCGCCGCGCTTTCTCGCACTTTCCCGCAGTTAGGCGTTCCACCCGATTTCTGCCCCGTTTTGGCTGGTCAAGAGGGGTCATTCCGCAGTCCCGCGGTTGCCGCAGTTATAGCGCGAGAAAGCGTCCGCGAAGTCGTCCCGCCAGTAGCCGCGCACCGATCCGCCGGGGCCGTAACGTGGCCTCACACCGAAGGGCTTGAGCATCTTCGCCAGCCTGTGAGCAGTTAGGTCGGTGTCCCGCCAGGGCGATTCGTCGCGCTCTTTGAGTTCGCGCACCAACTGGGTTGACCGCAGAAATGGCTCGGTCGTTCCGGCGAATATGGCTTTGATGTCGTCCAGCAGTTGAATGTCATCGTCGTCGATGTCGTCGGCCTGCCCGCACAAGGCGGTGCATGCCGCCTGGGCGCGTTCAGGCCAGTGGCCGCCAGCGGCATCGGCGATCGCCACTAGCGGCTCCCACGCATCCTGGGCGCGGTCCTCGATGGCTTCGGGCATCTCGGGTTCGACGTCGCCGAGCTCGGTCAGCCTCTCACCTTCACGTGCCCACGCGGTCAGCCGTGCCCGTAGCCCGAGCAGCGGGGCGGTGTCGCGGCGGATGCGGAACCGGGCCACCGTCTCACCGGGGCGCCGGCGCTTCAGATCGACGACAATTCCCCGGTCGACGATGGTGTCCGGTAGTCCTTTGATAGCGGCGAGCGCACACATTGCGAAGGTGTTGAACTCGGTCGGGGTCTGGTTCGGGCCGACGCAGCGCCACACCGTGCGGTCGCGCTGAAACCCCGCGTTGAGTAGGCCGCGAAGGTCGTCGTTTTGCTCTGCCTTGCTTTTGGTGCCGAACAGGGCGTCGGCCTCGTCGATTAACGGTGTGGGTGTCTGATGGTCGTCGTCACCGATTGAGCGGTAGATGACGGCCGTGGACATGTCGGTGGACGGCATCGGGTTGAAGCACAGCAGTTTGACGATGTCGAGCAGTCGGGACTTTCCACACCGCTTCTGCGGGCTGCGGATGATCAGCCGGGTGGCGTGCTGCCACGCCGGCAGGGCGTGGGTGGCGGCCACCCACAACGTGACCGCGGCGGCGGCGGCCTCCGTGGGGAAGATCACGTACCGGGTGAGCGTCTCGTACACCGCGTCGAGCAGCTCGGCGCCGTCGACGGTAGGAGCGGCCGGCGAGTCAGCGCGGCGACCGGTGCGCGCATCATCGTCGAGTTTCAGCCAGATCGTGAGCAGATCGTCGTCGCCGCGCTCGTCGAGACGCTCCTTAAGGTCATCGCGCGTGCTTACCACCCATGTGGTTTCGGCCAGGGTGAGCCCGGCCTTGTGGCATGTGGCCACGATCCGGTAGGTGTCCGCGGAGCGGTCCTTCGTCCGGTTTCCGAGCGCCGCGAGCACGCTGGGATAGCGCGCCAGATTCACCTGGGTGGCGCCGCGCTCGACGTGGGCGTGCCTGCCGTTGGTGGTAGCGGGGTTGGCCAGATCGACGCCGAGCAGCCCAGCGACATCGCGCGGGTCCACCCGGCCATTGTTCGACCACAGCGCGGTCACCGGGCTGGGCTCGCTGCCGTCGACCTTGCTCTTGTAGTTCCAGGTGCCCGGCGGGCGTAACAAGTCGTTGTCCGAATACTTCGCGTCGCCGCCGAGATGTGCCGCCAGGGCGCGGCACAACGCTTCATGCTGGTCGCGTGTGACCGGCCACGCCAACGGGATATACGCGTGGCCGTGGCCGGGGGAGCCCGAGCGCACAATGAAGCCGCCGAGCTGGACAATCTTCTGCTCGTCAAGATCGCCGTCGACGTCGGCATGGATTAGGACACGTTGCGCCGCTTCACCCTTGGCTCGGCGCGGTTCACGCATTGGGTACGGGCACATGTAGATGTCGCCGAGCGGGGCCGCTTTGGCGATGTAGGTGAGCGCATTGTCAGACTCGGTGGGCCAGCGGAATGCGACTTCATTCCATTCCTGGTGTTTGTACTTGCCGTTGGCATCGCGGTGCGGCTTGAGTCCGACCGCCACACACAGCCATCCCTCGATGTCGCCGAAGCACGTTTTGAGCCAGCGTCGGGTATCCTCAGACACAGGATCTCTCAGTCCTTTCGTTGTGTTGGCGGGGACGGGCCGCGCGTTCTAGCAAGCACCACGGCCCGTTTCCCCGGACCTAGGCGACGTCGTCGGCCCCGAACGCCCCGCGCCCCAACGCGGATGGCGGAACGTACTCGGCCGCATAGACTTTCATAGGTGTCGCGCCGCCGGTGGGCTTGTCGTCGGCGTATTCGACGGAAAGCCAGCCGCCGTCTTCAATCTCGTTCACGTCTGCGGCTACGACGGCGCCGGCGATCTTGTCGAGCATCTGCTTGCGTGCGTACAGTCGCCACTCGCTGTGATCGTCACGCACCACAAGCAGTAGCTGCTTGTCGCTGGGGTCACCGAACTTGTCCGGCTGCAACTCTGGCTGCTCGACGATGACACCCTCGAGGCGGTCACCGATCGTGGTGAACTTGAAAACCGGCCGGGGGTTGGCGAACTCACTCACCTTCATTGATTTTCTCCTTGCGTTGTGTTTTGTGCTGTGCGCCAATGGGTTAACGCCGTGGCGCGCGGCGGGCATTGGGGATTTAGTTGCCGCTATAATTGGCCAGCAGATACCGGGCGACCTCGACCCGTGCATAGCGGATGCGGCGCCCCAGCCTGGTGTAGGGGATTCCGCGGTTGCGGTAGCGATCCTGCGCCAGCGCGCCGACGCTGCTGCGGATGGCCGGCGCTAGCTCCTCGGCGGTCATGATCGGCGGGAGCGGCGACAAGTCGATGCCGGTCTTGTTGTACAGCTGCGCCAACTCGGCATTGGCCTGGTCGCGGCATCTCGCCGCTGTGGTTTGTGCGGCTGTCATGGCGGTAGGTCCTTCCTGTCGTGTCGCTAGTTTTCCGCGACGTGAGAAACACTAAACCTATCTAGGTGGGCAGATCAAACCACGGAAAACTAGAGACGTCACTAGGTTGTGATGTACAGTGATGACCGTGACGAACTCGATGGCTGAAATTGCAGGCCGTAACGCTCAGGCGTTGCGCCGCGAAGCGGGGGTGAACCTGCAAGATTTCGCACGGGCTCTGCGGCGCTACGGGCTGTCGTGGTCGACGGGTCGGGTCGGTGACTTCGAGGGCGGGCGGGCCGCGCCGAGCCTGGCGACCCTGTTCGTGATCGCAGCGGCCCTCCGCGTTGCCACTGGTCGCGACGTGAAACTTGCCGACCTGTTCGAGGGGATGGGGCCCGTCCAGATCAACGACAAGCTGAGCGTCCAACTGTGGGCAGTGCGTGCGGCACTGGAAGGAAAACCTGTCCGACCTGTGCAGCTAACCGCGAAAGTCACCGCCATCGTCCCCATTGTCCACACGCAGAACCTGCCGGAGTGGGCCCGTGGGATCGACTCGAAGCTCATCGCGAGGGTGCTCGGCCGTTTCGTCGAGACCGACGAGCGACTGTGCAAGAGGCTTGGCATCCAGCGCGACGTCGGCGCTGCGGCAATGGCCAAGCGATGGCGGCGCACCTTCACGGCCGAGCGCGACCGCCGGGCAGGATCCGACGCCAAACCCCAGCGCCGCGGCCAGATTTCACGGCAGCTCCAGACTGAACTCCAGAAGGTGATTCACGATGGCGACGATTAGCAAGTACCAAACCGCTAACGGCGCAACGCTGTGGCGGGTGCGCTACCGCACGCCCGACCACCGCCAGACCGACAAGCGCGGTTTTTCGACCAAACGCGGAGCCCAGAAATACGCCAACACCGTCGAAGTGAGCAAGCTTCGCGGCGAATACGTGTCGCCGGCGATTGGTAGGACCACCATCGACGAGCTCGGCCCGGCGTGGCTGGACCGCCAACGCGGGCACATGAAGCCGAGCGGCTTTCGCACCTATGAGTCGGGCTGGCGGGTTCACGTGGCCCCGCGGTGGTCGGGCGTGCGTATCGCCGACGTCCGGTTCAGCGACGTGCAGGCGTGGGTGTCCGAACTGTCCTCCACACGCGGGCCGTCGATCGTGCGGACCGCGTACGGGGTGCTGACCCGCATCCTCGATGACGCGGTACGCGACCGGATGCTGCCCAGCAATCCGAGCCGCGGGGTGCGGCTACCACCCAAGGCACCGCGGCGGCATGTCTACCTGACCGCCCAGCAACTCGGCATGCTGGCGAACGAGGCGGGCCGGTACAAATCTCTGGTATTGCTGCTAGGCGTCGGTGGCCTGCGTTGGGGCGAAGCTGCTGCACTGCGGGTCGGCGACATCGACTTTCTGCGCCGCCGCGTCGAGCTGCACCGCAATGCGGTGATGGTTTCCGAACGGGCGGTGCTCGGCACGCTGAAGTCGCACAAAAACCGCACCGTGGCGCTGCCACGGTTCGTGATCGACGCGCTGGCGGTCACCGCGGCGGGCAAGGGCCGCGACGAGCTGCTGTGGGCGACCGCGGCGGGGACCCCGTTGGGCCCCCCGGCCCCTACGACGAGCTGGCTGGCCTACGCGGTGGCCCGGTGCCGGAAAGCCGATCCGACGTTTCCCCGGGTGACGGCTCACGCTCTGCGCCACACCGCGGCGTCGCTAGCCATCCACGCGGGGGCTAACCCGTTGGTTGTCCAGCGGATGCTCGGGCACGCCAGCGCGGCGATGACGCTCGACGTATACGCCGATCTGTTCGAATCCGACCTCGATGTGGTCGCCGAAACTGTGGGCAAAATGTGGGCACGGCACGCCAATTCGCAATGACGTTCGACGCCGAAAACACCTCTACCAGAGCATATGTCGATAGGTACCCGTGTCCGCTGGTCATGCCGGGAATGACCAGGGGCCCTTCCAGACCGGTGCCGTCGCGCACCCGAACCGCAAGGTGCGGGACACCCTGGCGCTCGTCCTCGTGAATCTGACCTCCGTGTGCTGGCTGCCCGGTACCGGCAACCGTCCGCAGTAGAGCTGACAACTGCTTTCATTAGTCACCACAACCAACACTCTGACCTGCACCGCTATAACGCCGCCAACACAGCTAAACGGTACAAACGCCCAGATAACAGAATCCGGCTTATAGGCCAACTCGGCCGCCCTTTGGGGGCAGGGCTCACTCCTGTGCTTTGCGCACCGACTTGGCGAGTTTGCGCAGTGCGTCGTCAAGCTTCTCGCTGCAACGCTCTGCCAAGTCGGCCTCCTGCTGGTAGAGCAGACCGTAGGTGAAGGTGTCCTCGCCGGCGGTCTGGGCAGCCTCAGCCTGACGGCTCAGATGTTCGCGGCTGACCACGCTGTCTTGGTGATCACCGAGCAGCGTCTGGATGGCCTTGGCCTGATCGGACACCTGCGTCGCGCCGGTAGCTGCTGCGGTGTAGCGAAGTCGCTTGGCGCGCTTGCGGATTCGGTGCAGTGCTAGGTCACGTTCGTGCGCCGCTCCATGGTCCTCTTGGTCCATTTCGGCGGCGGCCTTTGCGGCCTTGCGGACCTTCTTGTAGGCGGTATCAATGGTTACCGGCGCCGGCTCCTCGCCTGAAGCGGTGGTTGGGATTTCGGCCACCAACGTGTCGAGGGCGTCGAGCAGACGGAAGTATCGCTCCGATCGCATCGCGATCAAGGACCTCCGCAGCCCGGTCTGGTAGCGGCGTTGGGCACCCTCGACCAGACGTTCCCGTATGGGCCCACGTACCAGCTCCGGTGCCAGCCCGTCTATTGCCAGCTGGTAACGCTCGGCAAGCACCTCGGCGTCGCGCGCCACGCCCAGCACACTGGCGAGTTCGCGTAGCTCGTCGAGGACCCAGGTGCTGTCGGACAACGCGAACGAGTCCTGCGAATCACCCAGCAGGCTCCGGATCTTGCGGATGGTCACCCGCATCTGGTGTACGGCATCGTCGGCATCGGCCCGAACGGCCCGATCCCACACCAAAAGCTGGTCGACCTGCTCGGCCACCGCGCGGTGCACCGGGTCGGCAGGCGGCCGGGTGCCGTTGGGCTGCGCAGTTGCGCCGAGTACCCGCGCCAGCTTGGAGGCGTGACCGGCGGGTGCGGCACCGGCGTCGAGCAACCGATTGCTCAACCGGCTCAACAGCTCGGTGTCAGCGGTGCCATTTCCTTCGACGAGCTCCAGTTCCCACTCGCGCCACTCTTGTTCGGCGGGGCGTGAGTCGGGGCCATCGGAAGCTCCAGCCGACCATGCGGTGACGTGGTCATTGCTGAACTCCGCCAGCGCTGCGCCCTCGGCGCCGTATAGCACCTGAGTTTCGCGTTCGGTGGCGATGCGCGCGACGGGTTCAAGCGGGCGGTCGCGAACAATCGCCAGCACCACATCCCGCAATTTGCTTGGCACAGTGTCGTCAGCGCCGGCCAGCGGTGCGCGGACTTCGGTGCGGGCGTCGGGGCCTGCCGGCAACTTGAGGTGCCAACCCGCGTCGGGGCCACCCGTGCGGCGCCGCAGGGTGATCTGGTTGCGCGCCAGGTCCTGCGTCGGCGTGTCGAAGTACGTGGCATCCAGCGATTGCGTCGGCGACTTCTCGACGTGAGCTACCGCCGCGATGCCTTCAAAGGACGGTGACACCGTGGATTCGACGACGTCGAACTTGCGCTCCACCTCCAGATAGCGGGAGGTTTCTTGCGCTTTTCCAGGCATTTCGGCTCCGTTGCGCGTTGCCGCGATCTTTAACGTCATGGACGGTCATGGATGGGCACCCATAGAGTGCCATACCGCGGTTCAGCGCCGATCGGTGATCGCCGCTGCCCAGCGTGCGCCGGCACTGACCTGGGGAGACCAACGTTGACTATGGCGGTGGCGGAGGAGGCGACGTGGAGTCTTCCGGCAACGGCGCATAATCCGACGGCGGCGGAGCACAGCGGGCAGTGGTATCTCCGACGTTGGTGCACCCACTCACCGACACGCGTCGGCCGTAACACACACGCTGGCACTCGCGTCACCCGCAGATTGCATGGCGGCGACAATTCCGGGGACCGGGGCAACCGCCAAAGCGGTCAGTAGCGCGACGGTCCAACGGCGCCGATTCATCGTCGATCACCCTTCCTGCCTTCATCGGACTTTTCGCGCTGCCCGCGCAGTTGCAGTCCGGGCGGCTAGAGAATTTGAGTATATCGACCGCGGCACCAACCGAGTTCAGCTTTTTGGCACGGCGATTAATTCCTGGAAGCGGGTTTACGGCTTGTTTCATCCATGCGCTGCACTAAAACTGCTTAAGGTTTGCAGTGCGGGTAACCACTCGTCTTTCGGATACCTGGTGAAGGAGCTATTGATGGTGTTTTTCGGCTGCGGTACATCCCGCGTGGTCGCTGGTGGAATGGCTGCGGGCGCGATAAGCGGAGCAATACTTTTCGGCGCGGCCGGCCTCGCGATGGCGGATCCGACGGATGCCCCGCCCGCACCGGCGCCGCCGAACTGCACAGCTGCCGACCTGGCCGGAGTCTCTGCGGGCGTCGCTGCGGCGACCTCCGACTATCTGTTCGCCCATCCGGACGTCAACGACTACTTCACCAGTTTGAAGGGTCAGCCCCGCAGCGATATGCGCGACCAGCTGAAGCAGTATATGGATGCCAACCCGCAGGTCCACACTGACCTGGAGGGCATTCGGCAGCCGTTGACCGATTTTCGTAACCGGTGCCAAATAGGCGACAACGACTGATTACGCGGACGCGGTTTGTCCGGGGGCATGCGTTAAACCGGCGGCACGCGGTTAGCGGATCAGAAGCAGTGTTCGTCGGCCGGGAAAACCCCGCCCGCCACTTCTTCTGCGTATTGCATTGCGGCCCGGCGCAATTCACCGCCTACGTCGGCGAACCGCTTGACGAAGCGGGGACCCTTGCCGCTGCTCATCCCGGCCATGTCCTGCCAGACCAGGACTTGCGCATCGCAGTTCGGACCGGCGCCGATCCCGATTGTCGGAATGGTCAGCTTGCCGGTGATCTGGGTGGCCAATTCTGCGGGCACCATCTCCATCACGACGGAAAACGCTCCGGCTTCTGCGACGGCGATCGCATCCGCGACAGTCTGTTCCGCGGCGTCACCGCGGCCCTGCACCCGAAAGCCGCCGAGGCTGTTGACGCTTTGCGGCGTAAAGCCGATATGCGCCATCACCGGGATGCCCGCTGCGGTCAGGAATGCGATCTGCTCGGCTACCCGCTCACCGCCCTCGAGCTTGACGGCGTGCGCGCCGCCCTCCTTCATGAACCGGGTGGCGGCGGCCAGCGCGGCGGCGGGTCCGGCTTCGTAGCTGCCGAACGGCAGGTCGGCAACGACCAGCGCGTGTTGCGCCCCGCGGACGACGCCGCGAACCAGCGGGATCAGCTCGTCGATCGAGACGGGCACGGTGGTGTCGTAGCCGTATACGACGTTGGCCGCCGAGTCACCGACCAGCAATACCGGAATGCCGGCCTCGTCGAAGATGCGGGCGGTCGAGTAGTCGTAGGCCGTGAGCATGGCCCACTTGTGGCCTTCGGCCTTCATTTTCTGCAGATGGTGGGTGCGGACTTTGGTCAGCGGTTTCGAGTGCTCAGACGTGCTTGCACCGTAAACGTTCTGCTCAGACATCATTGTCCCTGGTAGTTGTCGGGTCGATCCTCGTGGCCCCGCAGGGTCCCCGGGTTCGCTTGACGGTGTCATTCTGCCATCTCGTCTGCGCAATTGCACCG
>DATIOT010000194.1:0-11437 GCA_035472875.1 Mycobacterium sp. | reverse complement strand
CTCGATGGCGGCCGATGCAATCGGCTCGATCTTCAGCTGGTAACGCGCGAACGCCAACCCGGCCAGATGGCTGGCCACCAACTCGACGCGCAGCTCGGCATCGGCCACCCCGAATTCGGCCGCGACCCGCTCGGCGATCGGGCCGGCAAGGCTGTCGTGCAGCGCCTTTCGCGCCTGAGGTTGGATAGCCGCCGCGCGCCACAGCGTCAGTAACGGCTCGAACTCGGCGCCTTCGTCCCAGTGCTCGAGAAACCGCCGCACCAGCCTCGGTCCGATCTGCTCGGTCCCGTCGTCGAGGAGGGCGGCCAGCTGGTGCAGTGGGTGCTCTGGACCAGTAAGCGCGGACGCGGTGAAAAGCCCTTCCTTACTGTCGAAGAAGTAATAGACCATCGCGACATCCACCCCGGCGTCGGCGGCAATCGCGCGGACAGTGGCCCGCTCGTATCCGTCGCGCATGAAGCGTTCGCGCGCCGCGTCGATGATGCGCTGCCTGTTCTGTTGACCGGTGCGCCACCGGCCCGCGCGCCGCGGTTCTGACATGAGCGACAGCATACTTCAACAAGCGTTGACCAATATCTGGTTTCGGGCGTTGGCTTGTTTTGTTCAACGAAAGTTGAAGTAAACCGATCGAGGAGAAAGCCATGGTGACAAACACCCGCGAACGACGGCTTTGGTGGCGACACCTCATCTCGTTTCTGCTTTTCCCGGTGACAATGACGCTCGTCATCCCGGCCCTGATCGTGATCCCGGCTGGCGTGCGGCCGCCGCACCTCGGTGCTGCGCTGACGGTCGCGCTGGTGACGGTCGGTTGCTTATTGATCGCCGGAGGTTTGGGCTTGCTGATCTGGACAGTGGTGCTGTTCGACCGAGTGGGCAAGGGGACGCTTGGGCTCGGCCGTGTAATGGGCGAGCCGGTCCACCTCGTCGTACGTGGGCCCTACCGACACGTTCGCAACCCGATGATCACCGGCGTGCTCTGCATCTTGCTCGGGGAAGCGGCTGTTACCATCTCCGGCGCGCTGCTGGGATGGTTCGCGATCTTTTTGGCGTTCCAGACGACCGTCATCCCGTTCTGGGAAGAGCCCCATCTCATCAAGCGCTTCGGCAGTGAATACGTGGACTATCGCCGGAACGTTCCACGCTGGATCCCGCGAATCTCGGCTTGGACCGCAGGCGGATGACGACTGCGGAAGCGGCTTACGTGGAAGTGGACGTGGCGCCAAGCACCCGCGACCGGAAGGCGGCCGCACAGGCACTGTCGGAGATCATCGACTCCGAGAACCCGCCGTTGCGAGTGCTTTTCGGCTCCGAGGTGTGCGCGATGATCACGGGGGTCTACCAGGACGGCAAGCAGACCTGGCGCGATTGGGAAGGTGTTTCCCGGCGGGCCCAGCGCGGGCCCAGGGCCAGCTAACAACCCGGTGTCGGTTACACTATGGCCTAAGTTTGTAAAGGGTTGGGGGATCCCCAGAAGGATCGAGGATGAGCGTTTCATTGCTTCTCGAGATGGCTGCGTCGAGCAACCCCGACCGCACGGCCGTCGTCTCCGGGGACACGCGGTTGACGACGCAGCAGCTCAGCGATCTCGCTGACGGTGGCGCGGGTGTCATCGCGGGATCCAATGCCGAGCATGTGGCCTACGTGGGCACCGGCGGCGCGATACTGCCGGTGCTGATCTTTGCCGCGGCGCGCGCCGGGCTGGCCTTCACCCCGATCAATTACCGGCTGTCCGCCGAGGGGATCCAAGCCCTGATCCGGCGGCTGCCCGAACCCCTGGTGATCGTCGACAGCCGCTACCGCGACATGCTTGGTGATGCGTCGCAGCGGCTGATGATGACCGACGAATTCCTGACAGCCGCGCGTAGCAGCGAGGCCTCTGACTTCGAAGCGGAGTTTCTTGACCCGGACTCCGTCGCGATTGTGCTGTTTACCTCCGGAACGACGTCGCAGCCCAAGGCCGTCGAACTCTCGCACAACAACCTGACCAGCTATGTCACCGGCACCGTCGAATTCGAGTCGGCAGAGGCAAGCGACGCGGTGCTGATCTGCGTGCCGCCGTATCACATCGCGGGGGTCGGCGCCGCGCTGTCGAATCTGTACGCGGGCCGCAGGATGGTCTATCTGCCCAACTTCGAAGCCGAGGAATGGGTGCGGCTGATCAACGACGAGCAAATAACCACCGCGACGGTGGTGCCGACCATGCTGGACCGTATCGTCACCGCGCTTCAGACCGGTGGCCACAAACTGCCATCGCTGCGCAACCTGGCCTACGGAGGCTCGAAGGTGGGCCTGCCGCTGGTCCGCCGGGCACTCGAACTTTTGCCGGATGTGGGCTTCGTCAACGCCTACGGGCTGACCGAGACGAGTTCGACGATCGCTGTACTGACCCCCGACGACCACCGCGAGGCGCAGTCCGCCTCGGCGGCCAACGTCGCCAAGCGGTTGGGATCGGTGGGCCGGCCGGTTCCCGGCATCGAGTTGCAGATCCGCGACGACAAGGGCACGGTGCTCGGACCGGGCGAAAGCGGTGAACTCTTCGTGCGCGGCGAGCAGGTCTCCGGCCGCTACACCGGGATCGGGTCGGTGCTCGACGAAAACGGCTGGTTTCCCACCAAGGACATCGCCGTCCTCGACGACGACGGCTATCTGTTCATCGGCGGACGCAGCGACGACACCATCATCCGTGGCGGTGAGAACATCGCGCCTGCCGAGCTGGAGGAGGTGCTGATCGAGCACCCGCACGTGCGTGACGTCGCAGTGGTGGGCGTCGAGGATCCGCAGTGGGGCCAGGCGATCGTCGCGGTGGTGGTGCCGGCTGCGGGTGCCGAGCCCGACCCCGAGGAAATGCGCGAGTATGTCCGCAACAGCTTGCGCGGGTCGCGCACTCCCGACCGGGTAGTGTTTCGCGACGAGTTGCCAACCACCGCTACCGGCAAAGTGCTTCGCCGGGAGATTGTCGAAGGACTGCGCGCCGCGCCGGCCGAGCAGTAAACAGAGGACGAAATCATGGTCAAGAACGGAACCCGCCTCGCCAGCCAGGTGTGCGACACCCAGGTCATCGTCGTCAGAAGTGCCGACAGCCTTGACGACCTACGTTGCGGTGGGGCGCCGATGGTGGCAATGGGCGCCGAGCGGTCCGGCCAACTCAACCCGGCGTTCGCCGACGGCACCGTGATGGGCAAGCGCTACGTCGATGAAACCGGTGCCGAGGTGCTGGTCACCAAGCCGGGCGCCGGGAGCCTGAGCGTCGGCCAGACCGCGCTGCAGCTCAAAGAGGTCAAGCCGCTACCCGCCAGCGACTAACGGTCGCGCGGGCCGTCGGCTACGCCTGATTGGGCTGAGCTGTCGGGCTTGCCGGGAATGCCATTGCGACTGACGAATTCCCTTGCCTTGATCAGGAATTCGAGCTGCTCGCCAACCTGGCTCAGCGGCCGGACGCAGCGAGTCGAACGGGACAGCACGATGGCACCTTCCAGAGCGGCGATCGACATCACCGCCACCGACGCGGCGCAGTCGTCGTCGAAGCCATCGTTGGCGAAAGCCTGCGTCAAGGCGGTGCACCAGCGGCCCAAGATGGCGCCGGCCTCGGCGGAAAGCTTGGGGTCGTCGTCGTCCGAGCCGATCGCCGCGGCCACCACCGGGCAGCCGGCGGTGAAGTCACCGTCAGTCAGCAAACGTTCCCAGAACTCGATGAACTCGCGTAGCAGGGCCCTGGCGCCCCAGCCGGCGGCGTCATCAATCATGGCGGTGATGGAATCACCGGAGTACCGCAGCGCCTCAGCCAGAATCTGATTGCGCCCGTCGGGGAAGTGGTAGTACACCGAACCGCGTGGCGCGCCGCTGCGGGCGAGCACCTCATCGATCGTCACCCCGGCCGCTCCGCGCTCGCGCATTACCTCGGCGGCGCTGACCAGCATCTTTTTCCGGGTATCGCAGCGCTTTGTCGGAGCGGGTCCCGGCATTGTGGCGGTGGTAGTCGGCACTGTCGTACCTCCTCTAGCCGGTGTCATGCAGCGTGCGAGTGACGCGGTACCGGCCAGTGGATATTACGGGGGCTGAACCGGAATGGCCGGCGCTTGACCAAGTCGGGCATCTCGCGCGTGAAGTGATAGCCGGCGACGTTGAGCTCGATGATCCACATGATTTTCTCCCGGCCTATGTGCTGCACTCATGCGCCGGGGCCGGCGGCCCATGATTATGCTAAGGATCATAAAAGATATTATTAAGCTAAGCAAGTTTTTCCTGCGGGCAGGGCTTGGACCGCTGGATTTAGTGTGAGCTACACCGTCAAGGGTTTTATGTGACGGGAGTGTAACAAGCTAGTTATTATGCTGTATTGCATAACCGGCTGGTCTGAG
This sequence comes from Mycobacterium sp., assembly GCA_035472875.1. Lineage (GTDB taxonomy): Bacteria > Actinomycetota > Actinomycetes > Mycobacteriales > Mycobacteriaceae > Mycobacterium. The sequence goes on along the minus strand of DATIOT010000194.1, from coordinate 7,079 downwards.
GTTCACTGTGCGGATGGCTAGCACTTCCCCCACCTCCCTGCCGACGCTGGACACCGTGTCCCTCGAGCGGGACGGACATGTCCTGCTGATCGGATTGAACCGGCCGCACAAACGCAACGCGTTTGATCGGGCGATGCTCGCAGACCTGGCCCGCGCCTACGCGCTGCTGGAATCCGATACCTCGGTGTGGGCAGGTGTGCTGTTCGCGCATGGCGACCACTTCACCGCCGGTCTGGACCTTGTCGACGTAGGCCCTGGCATCGCGACGGGGCAGAGTCCGCTCCCGGACGACGGCCGGGACCCCTGGCGGCTGGACGGCCCATGGACCACACCGCTGGTCGCCGTCGCGCAAGGCTGGTGCATGACGTTGGGCATCGAATTGCTGCTCGCCGCCGACATCCGCATCGCGGCGGCCGGAACCCGGTTCACGCAGCTTGAAGTGCAGCGTGGGATCTACCCCTTCGGCGGCGCCACGATCCGCCTCCCCCGTGAGGCCGGGTGGGGCAACGCCATGCGTTGGCTGCTCACCGGCGATGAGTTCGACGCCGCCGAGGCGCACCGCATAGGCCTGGTCCAAGAGCTGGCCGAGGATCCGGCGGCAGCCTTGGCCCGGGCGCGCGAGATCGCGCGCACCATCGCCGACCGCGCCGCGCCGCTGGGCGTACGCGCCACGCTGGCGTCGGCGCACCTGGCACGCGAACAGGGCGAAGCGGCCGCCATCGAGCAACTACGCCCCGCGGTAACCAAGCTCTTCGCCAGCGAGGACGCCGCCGAGGGGGTGCAGTCGTTCATCGAGCGGCGGCAAGCCCATTTCCAGGGCCGCTAGCGCGCCAGCGTGACTACAGCGTCACGTTCGCGTTCGAACGTGACTGCAGTGTCACCTTCGGGGTGGGCCGCTAGGCGTCGAGTGTGTAGCCCATCGGCATCAGCACACTCTTTTGCTGGGTGAAGTGTTCGACACCTTCCGGCCCGTTCTCGCGGCCGATGCCGGAGTTCTTGTATCCGCCGAACGGACAGCAGGGATCAAAGGCGTACCAGTTGATTGCGTACGTCCCGGTGCGAATCTTCTCCGAGATCTCGATGCCACGCGGCACATTGGTGGTCCACACGCTGCCGGCCAGGCCGTACACCGAATCGTTGGCGATCTTGATCGCGTCCTCCTCGGTGTCGTAGGGGATGATGCTCAGTACCGGCCCGAAGATCTCCTCCTGGGCGATCGTCATCTTGTTGTCGACGTCGGCGAAGACCGTGGGCTGCACGAAGAATCCGTTATCCAGGCCTTCGGGACGGCCGCCGCCGCATACCAGCCGGGCGCCCTCTTCGATGCCCTTGGCGATGTAGCCCTCGACCCGGGCGCGCTGCTTCTCCGATATCAGCGACCCGATCTGGGCGGCCGGGTCTGACGGCGTCCCGACCGGTAGCGCCTGCACGAAAGTGCTCACCGCGTCCACGATTTCGTCGTAGCGCGAGCGTGGCGCCAGGATGCGGGTCTGGCCCACACAGGCCTGCCCGGTGTTCATGATCCCGGAGAACACCATCATCGGGATCGCGCCGGCCAGGTCGACATCCTCGAGGACGATGGCCGCCGATTTCCCGCCGAGCTCCAAGGTGCACGGCTTGAGCATGTCCGCGGCGCGCCGGCCGATCTCCTTGCCGACGGCCGAGCTGCCGGTGAAGGTGAGTAAGTCGATGTCCGGGTTGGATGTCAGCGCCTGTCCGGTCTCAATCCCGCCGGGCACCACCGACAGCACGCCCTCGGGCAGGCCGGCCTCGGTGAACACCTCCGCCAAAGCATTTGCGGTCAGCGGTGTTTCGGCTGCCGGCTTCAGCACCACCGTGCAGCCGGCCAGCAGCGCCGGGCCCAGCTTGTTGACCGCCAGGAACAGCGGCACGTTCCATGCCACGATCGCGCCCACCACACCGATCGGCTCACGATGGACGATGGTCTGCCCGTAGGCGCCGTTGCGGGTCTCCCGCCACTTGACCTCATCGACAGCAGGGCCGGCGAAGAAGTTCATCGCCCCCATCGAACCCATCCAGTGCATCGTTTCGATGGTGGTCGGCGGCTGACCGGTCTCGTCGGCGAGCAGCTTGGCGAACAGGTCCTTGCGCTCCTCCAGCAACTTGACCGCCGCGGCGATGACGGCCGCACGCTCTTTCGGCGGCGTCGTGGGCCAGGGGCCGTTGTCGAATGCCGCGCGGGCCGCGGCGACCGCGGCGTCAACATCGGCCGCTGCTGCCATCGGCACCTTGCCGACGTACTCGCCGGTGGCGGGACAGCGCACCTCGATGACTTCCGAGGTCGACGGTTCCGTCCACTTGCCGCCGATGAAAAGTTTGTCGTATTCCGTCGTACTGTCGCTCATGGCGCCACCCTACCCAAGCCGAAGCAAAACGAGAACATGTTCCATTATCGGGGCTGGAGCACCAGCACCAGATTGCTCACCAGGAACTCGCGCAGCACCGGCACCGACGTCAGCCACCACGCCCATCGTGGGTGGTAGCGGGGAAATGCGGCTATTGCGGCTCCGGTGCTGGCGGCCCAGCTCAGACCGTCGGCGGCGGACACCGCAAACAACGACGACCCATAGTTGTTCTTCGCCGGATGACCGTGTTTGCGGGCATACCGCGCCGCGGCGCGGGCGCCGCCCAGGTAGTGGGTCAGGCCCATCTCATGCCCACCGAATGGGCCCAGCCAGACGGTGTAGGACAGCACGGCCAGGCCGCCCGGCTTGGTCACCCGCAGCATCTCGCCGCCGAGCTGCCAGGGGCGCGGCACGTGCTCGGCGACATTCGATGACAAGCAGATATCGACCGAGTCATCGGCGAACGGCAGCGCCATGCCCGAGGCCCGGACCAACGTGGTCGACTCGTCGGTGAAACCCGTTCCGGGCGCGTGCATTTCATCAGCGTTCGGTTCGACGCCGATGTAGTGGACGCCGGCATCGGCGAATGCCGATGCAAAGTATCCGGGCCCGCCGCCGACGTCGAGCAGCGTGCGGCCATCCGCGGGCTCGCCGTGGCCGGCCAGCCACAGATCGCCGACCATCGCCGCCGTGTCGGCTGCCAGCGCGCCGTAGAACCGTGCCGGGTCCGGTTGCTCGTAGCGGAACTCACACAGCAGCCGCAGCGAGCGTCTGAGCGTCGCCCGCCGCGCGAAGACGTCGGTCACGGGCACCTGTCAAACCCTACGGCCGGCGACCGCTAGGCTTACGACCGATGTCTGCGCTTCGCTCGGTGTTGCTGCTGTGCTGGCGCGACACCGGGCACCCACAGGGCGGGGGTAGCGAAACCTACTTGCAGCGCATTGGCGCGCAGCTGGCCGCATCGGGCATTGCCGTTACGCTGCGCACCGCCCGCTATCCAGGTGCGCCACGACACGAAGTGGTCGACGGCGTGCGGATCAGCCGTGCCGGTGGGCGCTACTCCGTGTACATCTGGGCGTTGGTGGCGATGGTCGCAGCGCGGCTCGGTCTCGGGCCGCTGCGGCGAGTGCGCCCGGACGTCGTCGTCGATACCCAAAACGGGTTGCCGTTTCTTGCCCGGCTGCTGTATGGCCGGCGGGTAGCGGTGCTGGTGCACCACTGCCATCGCGAGCAGTGGCCGGTGGCCGGGCCGCTGCTCGGTCGGCTCGGCTGGTTTGTCGAGTCGAGGTTGTCGCCACGGGTGAACCGCCGCAACCAATACCTGACCGTGTCGCTGCCGTCGGCCCGCGATCTGGTCGCTCTCGGAGTGGACAACGAGCGGATCGCGGTGGTGCGCAACGGACGCGACGAGGCGCCGCCGCAATCGTTGTCCGGCCCGCGCGCGGCGGCGCCGCGAGTGGTTGTGCTGTCGCGACTAGTGCCGCACAAGCAGATCGAGGATGCGCTGGACGTCGTCGCTGAGCTGCGGCCGCGGATACCAGACCTGCATCTCGACATCGTCGGCGACGGCTGGTGGCGACAGCGACTCATCGACCACGTGCAGGGGCTCGGCATTTCCGACGCGGTGACCTTCCACGGCCACGTCGACGACGTGACCAAACACCATGTGCTGCAAAGCTCGTGGGTGCACGTGCTGCCCTCGCGCAAGGAGGGCTGGGGCCTGGCAGTCATCGAGGCGGCCCAGCACCGGGTGCCCACCATCGGCTACCGATCCTCCGGCGGACTGTCCGACTCGATCGTCGACGGGGTGACCGGGATATTGGTCGACGATCGCGCCGAGCTGATGGATCGCTTGGAACAACTGCTGTCCGATCCGGTGCTGCGTGACCAACTCGGTGTCAAAGCGCAGACCCGCAGCGGGGAGTTCTCTTGGACGCAAAGCGCCGACGCGATGCACAGCGTGCTGGAAGCGGTGCAAGCCGGCTACTTCGTCAGCGGCTTGGTCTAACCGCGCGCTCGGCGCCGAACCCAGGTGACCACCGCGCCACCAGCACCCGCGAGCAGCACCGCCAGCCACACCAGATGTGCGATCACTGTCGCGCGGCGGCGGTCGGGAGGCGCACCGGCAGTGTCGCCGCCGATCCGATACAGAGCGAATTCGTCGTCGCGGTAGACCGGCGTCAGCGCGTCGAGGGTGCGGGCAGCCGCACCCATGTCACCGGCACTGTCCGATTCGACGACCAACCACCCGACGCCGGCCGGAGCCAGCGCGGAAGGATCCGGCCCCGCCAGAAGCAGCTCCTGCATCGCCCGGGCGTGAGTACCCTCCCCGGGAACGGTCTCCCCGGAGATGGCCAGGTCGCCGGTGGTCAGCACATCGGCGCGCACCCAGCGCGGCAGCGGATCGAGCACCGGTGCCGGACCGGACCAGGAGAAGCGGCGCATGGTGCCGGCGGGCAGTACGGCGACAGTCCTGGGGTCGGCGCTGATCGCCCCGGCCACGGCGGCCCACCCGGGCGGATATCGCACCGGCTCGACCTTGCCCCACACGCCCCAGGCCAGGTCGGGCAGCGCCAGGATCAGCGCGAGGCAGCAAACCGGCGCCACCACTGCCGGCCGCAGCCACCGTCGCAGCGTCACCACCGCGCCGGCGCCGGACAACGCGTATCCCGGCGCCGCCAGCGCCACCCACTTCTGCCCGTCACGCAGCACCCCGAACCCGGGCGCAGCATCAACCACCGCGCGCAACACGTGTAGGCCAGGACCGGTCGCCAGCGCGGCCGGTATCAGCACCGACACCGCGCCCAACGCCAAAAGCGGCGCCACTGCCGGACGACGCCCCGCCACCGGCAACCCAGCCACCACCACACCCAGCAGCACCAGTGCCGACGACACCGCGAAAAGCGTTGTCCGCGAACTGGGTACGGCCTCGCCATTCCAGATTCCACCGAGGCTGGCCAGGCTGAAAAGCGTGCCGAGGCCGGGCTCGGCGCGAGGCGCGAACGCCGTCACCCCCGGCGCGTTCGCCGCTGGATGAGTGGTCAACCACGAGCCCATCACCGATGCCGTCAGCCAGGGCAGCGCCGCCACCAGCGCAGCACACAACGTCACCGCGGCGCACAGCCAGCGTGGCCGGCCCGCGCCAGGGGCGGCCACGCAGACCAGCGCAACCGTCGCGGCGAGGATCAGCCCCGTCGGGGTCAGCCCGGCCAACGCCAACCAGAAGGTCAGCCCGAAAAACCCGAACCAGCCGGGCCCGCTCGCGCTCTCGGGTGACCGCAGCTCGAGCATTGCCGTCGCAACCCACGGCAGGCAGCCATAGCCGAGCAGTAGGCTCCAATGACCTTGCAGGAGCCGTTCAGCGACATAGGGATTCCAGATCGCCAGCGTGATCGCGACGAACTGGCCGGCCGCGCCCGCGCACGGGAGTGCCGTGGCAACCAATCGGGCCGCACCCCATCCCGCGAGCCACAGGCCCAGGACGAGCAGCGCCTTGACCACGACGCCGCCGCCGACCACATGCGAGGCCAGCGCCACGGCGAAATCTTGCGGCGTCGCGCGCGGCGCCGACGTCAACCCCAGCGCGGTATCGGACAGATACGAGCGCGGCGTGGACACCGCGTCGCGCAGCAGCAGGTACCCGGGCCGTAGTAGCGGCCCAGCCACTAGCAGCGCCAGAACCAGCGCGTACCCCCGCCGGGACCAGCGCAGAGCCCGGCGGCGTAGCTCTGTCACGCTCGACGCAGCCTGGTTAGGTCCGTTCGGGCGGAGGCCCCGGATCGGTCGGGCCCGGCTCGCCCGAACCTGGCTGGGGTGAGTCTGAGCCGGGCGGACTTGGACCTTCCTGCAACTCGGGGTGCTGTGTGGGCAGCTTCTCGGTCTCGGCTTCAGCGCCGGGCACTGGCTCCTCGTCTCCGCGGCCGAAGAACTCGTCGCCTCGGTCCAGGCCCGGGTCGGTCAGGGCGCTCTCGGTCCGAAGGCTGAACGAGGCCAGCACTCCGCCGGCGACCAGCGCGATCAACCCCACCGCGGTGAACGTGATCGGGAGCACCCGCGACCACAGCGCCAGCCTGTCGCGCTCGTCGCGGGCCGCGTTGACCTGGTTTTCGACCGTGTCTTCGGTAGAGGTCACCTTGTAGTCGGCCAGCGTCACCTCGGGCTTGAGCGGATCGCGGGCGAAGTAGTGGTTGGCGTGCTGGGTTTCCTTGACGATGGTGCCCGACACCGGGTCCACCCAGAAGGTCCGCTGCGCGGCGTAGTAGCGGGTCATGGCGATCTGTTCGGCCGGATCGCCGCCCTGCAACCCCCACATCGCAGCCGAGGTGGTGACCTTGCTGTCCTCCTGGTCGGCGTACAGCGACGGGTACTTCACCGGAGCCGCCAGCGTGCCGTCGGCGTTGTAGCCGACGTTCTGGTTAAAGCGGTAGGTGGTCAACCCGTTGACGTCCTCTTGTCCTGCGTAGTTGGCGTCAAACGTCTTTTGCGCGATCGGATCGAAATACGGATACGTCTTCTTCTCGGTGTGGAATGGGAACCGATAGGACAAACCCTCGTGTCGCAGCGGGTAAGGCACCGGCGGGTTCTCATCGCCGAAGGCACGCGGCTTCTGGACCGAGCCGCCGGTGTGGGTGTCGTCCGAGACAGCCATCGCCGTTCTGCGGTTGAGGGTGACGGTATCGACGATCGCCAGTAGCAGTCCGGTGTCCTTTTGCT
>DATIOT010000193.1:0-13405 GCA_035472875.1 Mycobacterium sp. | reverse complement strand
ACCCCAGCGGGGGCGGTGGCCTGCTGGGGCGCGTCGAACGGGGTCAGCTGGCTGGCGGCCGCGGACGACCCCGCATAGCCATACATCGCGGCGGCATCCTGTGCCCACATCTCCATGTATTGGGCTTCGGTGGCCGCGATGGCGGGGGTGTTCTGGCCAAAGAAATTGGTGGCGATCAGCACCATTAGCTGCGCCCGGTTGGCCGCGATCACCGGCGGTGGCACCGTGGCGGCAAACGCGGCCTCATAGGCTGCCACGGCGGCCTCGGCCTGTGCGGCGGTTTCCTCCGCCTGCGCCGCGGTGGTGCTCATCCACGCCACGTACGGCGCGGCAGCAGCCGCCATCGACGCTGACGCCGGGCCATACCATGCTTGGCTGGTCAACTCCGAAAGCACGGAGCCGTAGCCGAGCGCGGTGGCCTGCAACTCTGCGGCCAATCCATGCCAGGCCGACGCGGCGGCCAGCATTGGGCCCGAACCGGCCCCCGAATACATGCGAGCCGAGTTGATCTCAGGAGGAAGCATGGCGAAGTCCAGTGGCGCTGTCATCGTTGGCCTCCTCCCTTTGGTTAGCTAGGCCGCCTCAGTGGTCGGACCTGCGCTGGCGCTAAAAATCGTGGTGAAGTGCACGCGTCCCGAGGACTATCCCGCTGAGGGTGGGCGTGCGACGAAGCTGGGTTTGAAGCCGTATTGGGGCACGTTGCGGCCGAAGCCTTGGCCAGCCATGCCGCCCAGCGGTACCCCGGGCATGCCTGCTGCCATAGCCGGCGGAGGAGCCACCATTGGTGTGGCCCCCAGTGCCGAGGACAGCGGGCTAGGCGCGGCCCCGGTCCAACTCGGTGGTACCGACAGCGGGCCGACCAGGGGCGCTCCACCTAGGCCTGCCGATACCGAGTTGCCCACAGCCCCGAGACCACCCGCCGCACCCTGCGCCGCGCCTTCTGCTGCGCCCGCGGCCGCTCCGGCTGCGCCCTCCGCCGCGCCGGCTGCGCCCTCGGCTGCCCCGGCCGCGCCTTGTTGACTCATGCCCATGAAGTCGGCGGCGGTGCCCAAGAAGTTGCCCGGCATGTAGAAGCCGGACGAAAAGATGGTGTTCCAGATGTTGGCGTTGGGTCCAAAGTTATCCCAGAGCCAGGAAGGATCGGACCCGAAACCGGTCAGCTGGCTTAGAACCCCCGTCAACCCCGTCGTCGAGGACGACGACGGAGAGGCCAGGCTCTGCAAGGTGCCGGGCACCGCCGACATCAACTGTGACAGCGTGCTTTGCCCGGTGCCCGCCGAAGTGGCCGCGGCCTGGCCCACCGCCGCGGATTGGGCCGACAGCCCGGCGGGGTCGGTGGTCTGCTGGGGCGGGTCGAACGGGGTCAGCCGGCTGGCGACCGCCGACGATCCCGCGTAGCCGTACATTGCCGCGGCGTCTTGGGCCCACATTTCGCCGTACTGAGCCTCGGTGGCCGCGATCGCGGGGGTGTTTTGGCCCAAGATGTTGGTGGAGACCAGCGACGTCAGCTGGGCACGGTTGGCCGCGATTTGCGGTGGGGGCACCGTGGCAGCAAACGCGGCCTGATAGGCCGCCGCGGCCGCTTCGGCCTGGGCGGCGGTTTGCTCGGCCTGCACCGCGGTGGTATTCATCCACTCCACATAGGGCATGGCCGCGGCCGCCATCGCACCCGATGCCGGGCCCTGCCATTCTTCGTCGGTCAGCGCCGAGAGCACCGCACCGTAGGACAGCGCCGTGGAGCGCAATTCCGCGGCCAGCCCCTTCCACGCCGACGCAGCGGACACCATAGGGCCCGAACCCGCCCCCGAATACATCCGAGCCGAGTTGACTTCCGGGGGAAGCATGGCGAAATCCAATGCAGCGGTCATCGTTCGCCCCGTCCTCTTAGTTAGCTGCGATGGTGTTGGCGGCTTTGGTAGCCGCATAGGAAGTAGCACTGGCGCCCAAAATCGACGTGAACTTCTCGTGCACTGCTGTCGCTTGGGCGCTGATACAGGGCGGCATGCGCGCTGAATTGCGGTGCGGTCAAGGCTGATACCTCGTCGGCGGCGCCCGGAAGCAGCCCCGTCGTCGCAGCCGCCGCGGCCACATTCTGCGCGGCCGCCGTCGATCCAACACCATTCAAGTGACCGGCAGCCGTAGCCAGCGCTTCTGGATGCGTAATTACAAACGACACGGACTTCTCCTCACGCAAAGAGACCAACGTATTGCTGGTGTTGTTGCGTCAGCTGCAGCGCCGCGACGCCACGAACAAAGACGCTCACACCGGAAACGATAACCATTTTCATCGTGACTGCGCGAGAGCCGAATCCGGCCGACATGGCAACTTTCCAGGCACTCCACTCGCAGATACCCGCGAAAGGGAGCGCAGTTCGACTCGGGCTAAGCCCATTCAGACTGTGAAAACGGTGCCGGGGTCGGATCGCAACGAAATGGTCGTCGATCTGGGATACGGACTATCGTCGGGGCCCATTTCGCTCTCACCTCCTCACGGCCAGGGCACACGGGGGTGCCAGGACATTGCACACGGGGAGGAGGGCCGGAGCGAGGCACCCAGGCACAGCACCCCTCTCGTCAGAGCTTCGGCACCGCACGGCGTATCCGGCCGAATTGAACCGGAAGCCACTTGGGCTCAACCCTTAAGCCGGGAAGAGCTGTCCTGACCCTGGGCGTCTTTCGACGTTCGAGGTCAGTGGCCTATATCCATGCAGACGCCTCACCTAGCGAGGTGCATACACAGTCATGGTGGCACTCGACGGGATGCGAGTCAACTCACCTGCCAGCCAGTTGCAACAATCGACTTCTCCGACAGGCAGGCTGTGGCCGTGGTTTGGTACTGCTCTGCTTGAGTGCGTAAAACACATGCAGCGATGCGCATTTCCGTCATCCGGCGGCCGGTGGCCGTGGCATCACGGTCACTTGGAATCCGTATCGCGGTCCATTGCCGAAGTGGCGTCCGGTCGTGCTCGCAACAGGAACCCCCGGCATTCCGGGCACGCCTGCCGAGCTCTCCTGGAGCGCGGTGCTGGTCCAGCCGCCTCCCGGAAGCGCCACACCCGCGCGGTTCTCCACCTGGGCGGCCGCCGTCCAGCTCTGCGGCACCGACAAATGCCCGACGAACGCGCCTCGAGCCATCCCCGCCGAAGCCCCGCCCAGGTCCACGCCCGGCACGCCTGCTGAGCTGAACGGCACGCTCGCTGAGCTGAACGGCGCGGTGGCGGATGGCGACAGCACGGGCAACCAGATAGCGTTCCCCTCGCCGGAGCCCATGGGTGGTAATGCCGTGATCCCCGGCTCTGCACCGAGGGCTACGGCATTAGTGTCGGCCATCGAAGCAAAGATGGCCGGTTCGATCATTGCGGGATTTATATATCCGCCCGAGATGACCCCGTTGACGAAGCTGGAGTTCAAGAAGTCCCACACCGGATTTGCCGACGCCAGTGGCGACGCAAGTGATTGCAGCGCAGTCGGAACAGAGGACGTCAGCTGATTCAGCGTTGCCTGCGTGCCCGAGGCGGCAGAGGTGCCGGTGACTTGGGCGACGGCTGCGGCTTGAGCCGCCTGCCCGGCCGGATTGGTCGTCTGCGGCGGTTGCATGAAGGGTTTCACCGTCGACGCAGCCGCCGAACTGGCGGCATAGCCGTACATCGCCGCCGCATCCTGGGCCCACCGTATTGGGCCTCAGTTGCGGCAATTGCGGGCGTGTTTTGACCAAGGAAGTTGGTCGCAACCAGCGCCACCAGCTGAGCACGGTTAGCCGCGACCGCAGCAGGGGGCACCGTCATGGCAAACGCGGCCTCATAAGCGCCTGCCGCCGCCGCCGCCTGAGCGGCGGTTTGCTCCGCCTGCGCCCCGCTGATACTCGTCCACACCATGTAAGGTGCGACCGCGGCCGCCATCGATGCCGATGCCGGCCCTAGCCAGCCTTCGCTGGTGAGCCCCGAAATCACGGTCTGGTAGGAGGATGCCGTCGATTGCAGCTCGGCGGCTAGCCCGTCCCAGGCCGATGCGGCGGCCAGCATCGGCGCCGAGCCCGGCCCGAAATACATACGTGCAGAATTGATTTCAGGTGGTAATGCTCCGTAATCCATTGCCAGCACCCCTTTAGCCGGCCGCGATCGCGCTGGCGGCTTCGGTGGTCGCGTGCGAGGCGGCACCGATCGCCAAAGTGGTTGTGAACGGTTCGTGAATAGCCACGGCTTGGGCGCTCACCCCTCGATAGGGTTGCGCGTGCATCGCGAATTGTGTTGCGGTCAGCGCGGATACCTCGTCGGCAGCTGCGGGAACGACGCCCGTCGTTGGCGCCGCAGCGGCGGCGTTATGGGCGGCTATCGCTGAGCCAACCCGGTGTAAAACCCGGACCGCTGTTGCCAGCGATTCCGGTTGTGTCACAACAAAAGACATCGGACTTCCCTTTGTGGATAGTCCGACCCGGCTACGGGGCCTTGGCCGCTGTGGCGGTGTCAGGGTGCTACTGGCTGCACGTGCGCGTCATCGCGGAGTGTGCGTCAGGAACGTGGCGCCGGCCGATTCAGACGGCAGAAAAGGCGCCGTGACCGGATCGGAAAGAAACGGTCATGGATTTTGTACAGCCATTGTCGATTGGACCAGTCCGCCCCACCTCCCGTCACCTGCAGGGCATAGGTGCCGTGGTGGTTGCACAAATTGAATGAGGTCACCCAGCGGAATTTGCCAGGCGCGGCACCCTCTGATCAGAGCTTCGGAACCAGACAGCGTATCCGGCCGCCGCGGTGCCGGAAGCCATTTGGGTCCAACACATAACCGAGACAAATCATCCTGCCTGTGGGCGTATGTCGACATTCGGGGTCAATGCCCTATTTCCTGCAGAAAGTTCGCCTAGCGGATGCGTTCAGCGCCATGGTGGCACCCAGACCGGCCCGAATCAACGCGACGCGCTGCTGATGTTGGCGGGTTCTCAGTGGGCGCCGGGCTAGCCGGTGAATCCGTACCTGAGCGGGCGCCTGGAAGAGTTGCTCGAACGCCGTCGCGGCGGGCGCGAGAGTTAGCTACCCAGCCATGAGGGTCGCGGAGAGACGCGCGGCGGGTTATCCCGCTGAGGGTGGGCGTGCGACGAAGGTGGGTTTGAAGCCATATTGGGGCACGTCGCGGCCGAAGCCTTGGCCGGCCATGGTGCCCAGTGTGCCAACCAGACCTTTGCGATTAGGCCAAGTGTGTAGCGGTTGCCGATGTGTAACGCTGTCGACATGCGTCGGGCGTTGTTTATAGCGGCCTTGGATCATAAGCGGCCGCAGCAAAACGGCTAACTCGACTTCTTCTCGGCCACTGCCGCGCTGAGACCCTCGAGAAGGTCGTCGCGGGTGAGCTCCTTGAACCGGAGTAGTTGATGCTCGCTGAACTCGGCAAGGTCGCTGGCCAGCACCGCGTCGAGGTCCTCGTCGTCCAGACGGAAACTACGGTGGTCGCGGGCCTTTTCCACCAGATTGCGCACGAAGCCGGCGTTGCCGAGCGTATCGATACCGCGAATCAGATCCCCGTCTTCCGAATAGGTCTCGTCGAGGTAGAACTTGGTGTACGACGGCAACAAGGCCTCGGCCGATTCTCCGGTGATGACGTCTTCGTTCTCCTGCCCCATCAGTTGGGTCAGCGCGACCAGCTCCGCCGGGGTGTAGCTGTAGAACTCGATCACGGTCGAAAAGCGCCGTCGCAGACCCTGATTCACCTCGAGCATCTTATCCATCGCCTTGGCGTAACCCGCACCGAAGACGACCAGCTCGTCGCGATGATTCTCCATGTACAGCAGCAGCGTGTTGATGATCGCGTTGCCGTAGGGGTCGCCCTGGTGGTAGCCCTTCTCGTGCAGAGAGAGCATCTCATCGAAGAAGACCGCCCCGCCCAATGCACCCTCGAGCATCTCCTCGGTGTTCTTCTCCGCATCAGCCATGTACCGACCCAACAGCTTGGTACGGCTGGTCTCCACCACGAGCGGCTTGCGCAGCACCGTCAACCCGCACAGCTGCTTGGCGAAAGCCCGCGCTACCGACGTCTTACCGGTCCCAGGCGGCCCCAGCAACAAGGTGTGGCGCGATGTCACCGGCACGGGAAGCCCCATCTTGGCTCGGGCCAGGTTCACCTTGGTCGTCGACTTGATGAGTTTGATTTCCCGTTTGGCTTTTTCCATGCCCAGCATCGCGTTGAGCTCAGCGTCCCCCTCGGCCAGGTATTTCGCGGCCTCCTCGGCGTGGCGAGCGGCCTCGGTCTGTTCGCGGGTAGGTGCGCTGTCCGGATCCCACGGATCAGTGCGGGCCTCGATCGTTTCCGGGTCGGTTAGTATCAGCCGGTAGTTCGGGTTGTCCAACGCTTCACGGGCGGGGGTGAACTTCGGATCCCGCGAATACACCCGGCGCAACAGCTCGACGGCCTCCTCCTCGCGACCCAGGTGCCGCAAGCACATGCCTTGGGTGTACAAGGCAACGTTGGCCGCGCCCGGTACCCGGTCCGCTTCGATGGCTTCTTGGCCGCGCCGCAGGGCCTCCTCGAAGACTCCTAGCGACGCCAGCGCTGTGGTGGCCATCGCCGCGCCCGCGGCCTTCAGCTCGGGATTGCGCCAGGTCTTTCCCTCGGGAAATTGGCTGAGCACCTCCGGCCAGCGTCCAGTGCGGAAGTACAGCACGCCGCGCACGTAGTTGATCAGCTCTTCATCGAACGGGTGACGGGGCTCGACACCGTCGAGCAGCTCTGCGGCCTCCTCGTAGCGTTTCGCCTCGGCGAGTGCGGCGGCGTACGCACACGCGAGCGACTCCACGCTGATGACGGCCAACCGCAAAAACAACCCGTCCGAGACTTCGGGACGAAACTGCAAATCGGTAACCCCGAGGCGGCGCATCTCCCACCCGAACGTCCTGATTGACGCCCACGCGCCGGCGAGCACCTCGATGCCCTGCTCACCTGCCAGGACCCGCGCAAGCCATGCATCGCACATTCCCGGATCAATGGTGGTAGCCGTGGTGAACATTTGCGACGCCACCTGCGGGTTGTGGCTGGGTTGTAGTCCGTTGACAGAAATGCCCGATGCCAACAGACCGGCGACCATCGCGTTACGGGCGTCCTCGACGGTTGATTGCGGGCGGCTCATCGCCGGGCAGGCACGGGCGCAGCGCCTTCCGGTGCCTGATCTACCTGCAGCACCAACTCATCGCCTTCAAGCAACCCTCGGGTGGGCACCACCAGCAAGGGGCGAGTCGTTGGGGCAGGCAGGCTGGCGCGCACCGCGGCTAATTGGCGGCCGGTGAGCCGGTTGAGTCCCGACGATATCCCCCTGGGCAGCCTGCTGTCGCTGTGGTAGCGCACCCAGGCCGACACCTCAGGCCGGCCGCCGTGCGTGGTGAGTTGGATCGTGACCACGGTTGCCTCGGTGTCGGGCAGCCACAGCTCATCGAGCGTCTCGGTGGTGATGTCTGACGGCGTCAACCAGAAGCTGGTCGCGTACCCGTTGAAATGCTTGAGGTAGCGCCAGCCTGGACGGCTCCAGGTCGGTTCCAGGTCGGCCAGCACAGCCTTGTCGACCTCGGCGAGCTCGTCGGCGGTCAACGGCCGGGCCGCGCAGCCTTGTCCGTCGAGATCTTGGGCGAGCCGCTCGGTGGCCGCCACCAGCGTCGAAGCCAGGGAATCGCGGGCCGCCACAGCGGCGACGTTGCGCTGCGGGTTCATTCGGAGCACCAGCCAGGTGCGGCGTATATACGAGGCGGGCTGATCACTCACCAGCCCCCACTCTTCAGGCCCCCAGTCGTCGAGCTTTGACAACTCGGCGGCGTTGCCACCGCGGCGTACCTTCACCGAAACGATGTCTATGCCATCGAGGTGGATATCGAACTGACGCAACCCTTCAGCGACCGACTGCACCAGCAAGGTGGCGGCCGACGAGGTCGTCCGATGGCGGTGGCGCCCTGACGAGTCGTCCTCGCCGTCGTCCACCGCGATCACTGTGACCAGACGGCCTTCGTACTCACGTACCCCGACCTTGTCGCGTCCGTATTTACGCTGGTAATCGAGCGCCGTCGTGCAGCCCGCAGCCAGCGCGGTGCCCGGATCGGCGGACCAATCCCACAGCCACGTGGCAAGTCCTGAGGTCACCGTGAGGCCATGCTGGGTGACCAGCGACAGCAGCGTGATAATCGCAGCGAGGGCAACGCCTACCCAAAACGCAATGCGGTAGTCGCCCTGCCAGGATTGTGGACAGTGACTCGCCACCACCAAGATCAGAATGTCGACCAGGAACACTACGGTGACCCGCAGCCACGACAAAGACAACCCAAACCTGCGCTGAGCCTTCATTGCTATTGCTGCTCCGCCCTCATCGTTGCTTCCGTCGCTTCATCATCATCGCTATGCCAAATATTGCGCCGCCGATCAGTAACGCCCCGGTCAACCCTCCGGCGGCCACCCACACCGGCACCATATCCCGATGAGGTGCCGGGTTAGGCATGTTCAGCGGTGCCGACAGTTGCTGCGGCGGCTTTGCCGGACCATCGGGTACATCCCAGGTCAGCGCCGCTACCGGGTCGACGACACCGTAGCCGATCTGGTTATCCACGCCGCGAGCAGGCGCCCTGGCGGTGTGGGTCAACCGGTTGATGATTTGGTACGCCGATAGCTGGGGGAACTTCGCGCGGACCAGCGCAGCCACCCCGGACACGATCGCGGCCGAGAAGCTGGTGCCAGCCGGAACCAGCAGCGTATTGTCCGGGCCGTCAACCGCGTTGACCAGGCCGTCATCCCGAGGTGAGAGCGCGATGATGTCGGTACCGGGCGCGGCGATACCGACCCACGGTCCAGCGATACTCGTCGCACCCTGTCCTTGACCGCCTTGGGTCAGCGGCCGGCCGTCTGTGTCGACCGCGCCGACCGTCAGGACGTAGTCGCTGAACCAGGAAGGCGTCACCACAGTTGTGACAGCGTTCCAGTTGCGGGGATCGCGGGGTTGCAAGGGATCAGAGATCGGGTTCTGCTTGCAGTCCTTCTTGCTGCTGTCGCCGGCCGCGGCCACGATGACCGCGTTCCTATCGACCGCCGCATAGCGGACCGCAGCACCCAGCGTGCGCTGGTCGATGATGTTGCGCGCGCTCATGCAGGTCACATCGGAGATGTTGATTACCTGGGCTCCCATGTTTGCGGCGTGCACGATCGCTCGCGCCATAGTCTCGACATTGTCGACCTTTGCCCGTGTCTGCGGATCCTCGTCACCGGTGTAGGCATCCTTGAGACCAAACGCCTGGCTGGACTGGCGGATCGCGATGATGTCGACATCGGGAGCGATTCCGCTGTACGCGTCGGACGCCAGCGCCGGTGCCGCCGGCGGCGGTGGTGGCGGTGGCACCGGTGTGGGCGTCGGGGCCAGCGGACGCGGGACGGCCGGGTTGCCGACGCCAGTTATGTGCCCGCTGCCGGAGTAGCTCGGTATCGTCACCGTGCCCCCGCCGCCACGGTTGGCTGATGGAGCCTGCCCAGGCCCGGGCGCTGGCCCAGGCCCAGGCGCTTGCGCTGGCGCTTGAGCTGGCGCTTGCGCTGGCGCTTGAGCTGGCGCTTGGGCTGGCGCTTGGGCTGGCGGTGGTGCTGGCGCCCCCGGTAATCCGAAGGGTCCCGGCGGAGGCTGTTCCTGGGTCTGCGGCGGCGGCGGAGGAGCGGGCACCATCGTCACGGTCTGCGGTAATGGTGACAACGTCACGGTCTGCGGCGGCGGCGCTTTCGGGGGCGGCTCGGTGGTGGGAATGGTGACAGGCTTGCGCGGTCCTGCCGGCGGCGGTGGTGCGCCGATGGCCGGCGCCGCGCCGATCATCGACGCCACCATGGTGCCGTGGGCGTCGCAATCCGACAATCCGTCGCCACCCATGACGTAGTCGCCGCCGGGGATCAGGTGGTCGAACCGGGGGTGCGGACTCACGCCCGTGTCGATGACGGCGACCCTCACGCCCGCACCACGGCCGAACTGCCATGCCTCTTGCAGGTTCAGCATGTCCATGTACTTCGGTTGCAACCGAAAATCGCTGCCGGGCAACACCCCGACCTCGGTGCAGTACGAGTTCTGCTTCATCGGCGCCGGCGGTCCGGGCGGACTGTCGGGCGGAACCGCCGCCGGATCAACCGTCGGAGGCGAAATTGCGTACGCGGGCGGTAAGCCGGCTAATCCGCCTGAGGTGAGAAGGAGGGCGGCGACGGTCGCACGCGCCGCGCGACCACGCCACACCTTGCCGCTACCGGTACCGGATCGCTGCGTAGACATTCATCAACCAGAATGCCAACGGGAAGATTGGCATCAGGCAGAGGTATTCAATCCATTCCACAAACTTGCGGAACAGCGGGCTGTAGATGGTGTTGGGCACTACTGCCGCGGCCGTCAGGCCCGCTGCCGGCAGCAGAACCAAGATCCCGACGCTGATAGACACCGCGAGCGGCGACTGCAACACCAGCGCGTACCGCACCACCACCGCAGCGACAATCAGCACAGAGGTCCCCGCCAAGGTGATCGCCTGCCAGCGGTCGACGTACGAGCGCCCGCGGAGCATCAGGAAGCCAGCGCTGAAGCCGGCAACCAAGAGTGGTAGCCACCGATCTCCGGTGTGCGGATCGGACAACGCGGTCAGGGAAACCACCATCAACACGCCGAGCCCTATCAGCAGGCCAGTCAAAAACGACCGGGCGCGTTCTGCTTGCAGCAGCACGTCGCGGACCGACGCGGGCCCTTCCAAGACGGGCGGACCGCCGCCGGAGCGCACCACAGTGGTGGGCAGGTCGGGTCGAGCCTCAAAAACCCATCGGCTGGTGGCTGACGGGAACACCGGCAGCCGAATGCCGGCCAGCCGACGTGATATCGCTGGTGCGCTCTGGTAGGCCAGCACGCAGGCCAGCACCACACAGGTGAACAGCGTCACCGCGCTCATCATCGCAACCATCCGCGCCAGAGCCGCTATCGCCGCCACCGCGCTTACGGTGATGATCGCGGTGTAAATCCCCAGCCGGCGCCCGGTGAACCGCAGGGCCAGCAGCGCGGCGATGGTCAGCACACCGAAGCCCAACACCGCTTGCGGGGACCCCACTCCGCCAGGCGGCGCTGCGCCCGCGGCGACTGCCAGTGGGGCGAGGCTGCTCAGCAGCAGGATGTCGGCAGCGCGCCGATCCTGTTCCGTCCGGGCCCGCATCAACAACAGCATGGACACGCCCAACACCAGCGCGCCAATCACCGCGCTGTAGATGGTTGTCAGCCACGAGTTGTGGTGCCAGCGCCACCAGCCGAGCAACAACGCCGCAGCGGTCACGCCTCCCGCTATCATCGAGGCGCCGACCTGCACCGCAACGATCGGGTCGACCGCGGCGAATCGCTTGCTGAGATCTGCCGCAACCGCTGTGGAGATGTGCTCGATGACTTGCGATCGATGTTCGGTGTCGGCGATGAACCGAATCCACAATCGGTCGCCGTCGTAGACGTCTTGCTCAGTCAGCGATTGGGTGGCCCGCAACGGCGTGCCGTCAACCAGACACAGCACCCACTTACCGCGTCCCGTGGCCTCGAGCGGGGTCTCGCCAAGCTCCCGCAGCCGACTGTTGACTACTTTCAATAGCGGGTCGGTCATCACCGAGACCGGGGCGTTGGCATCCAGCAGCACGCCGATCTGGACACCCTCGCCGGCTATGATGCCAACCACAACTGCCCGAGGCTGTGAGACACCCTCGACGTCAGTCTGTAGTACGTCAGCTACTGCGGTCATCGCCCTACACCCCCTGCCATAGTGAATGTGTACCCCCGTGCCGCTGGCCGCGCGACCGGCTCTGCTGGTCTCCCCACTGAGGCGCTATGGCCCCCGGGAGGTGCAGCTCGACCATTTCCGATTTCATCTGCCTCGCCTCGCGATTAATAGTTATGGGGACACTGCTTTTCAGGCTTCGCACTGATTCTAGAGAAGTTTGCCGGGTTTGCATCTCGGGCGGATGCAATTTTCAAACCCGTTGTTGATCTTTGTAATTGGTAACCGACGTCAAACCCTGCTGTGGGTCTTCCACTCGCCGTACGGCAAAGTATCCAGCACGGTCTTGACGCCCACCTGCACCAGCTGCGGGGTCGCCGGGCAGATGGCCAGCCACGCCTCCCCCGAACCCGCGGTTCGTGCCTGCTGGTAGAGCGCGATGCGGCCACCCGAACCGTCTTTCAGCGACAGCACCGAGGCGCTAGGGCCCTTGGCGTCGTCGCGGTACTGGCGCGCATACACCGCGACCTCGGCCGCCGGGTCTGAAAGCGCCTGGCCTAGCGCGGCCACCGTGGCGGCGCTGATGCCCATTCGCCGCAGATCTCCACCGGAGAACACGTTAAAGCCCGACTCCTGCCATGATTTCGTTGCTTCCAGCATCTCCTCGAGCGGCACGTTGACCGCGTTGATCGCCGCGGGCTCTGCGTGGTGAATCGATTCCAGACCGTCCAGCACAAGTGACGCGATCGAGGCGCTGTCCGCGACGGCGACGTCGTCGACGGTGATGTCGTTACCAACGCGAACCGCCGATACCCAGTGCTGACCGCGCCGGGCCAGCACCACCCGGAACTCGTTGTCGGGGATATCGCGCGTACCCGGCGCCTGGTTCTCGTCGTCGACGACGCCGTAGGCCAGCTTGCCCCGCGACAACAAGGCGATGACCTCGAGGTCGGGTGCGGCGAGCACTCGCATTCGAGCGGCTACCTGCTCCTGCACCTCGTTCAGCTCGCCGACGACAATGCCCTGCTCGCGCATCACCGCCATCCCGGGGTGCTCGTTGAGCCAGTCGCTCGAGTCGGTAGATACGTAAGGCCGGCATCGCAGCTCCGGCGCGACGTGCCGAATGTCCAGCAGTGCCTGGAGCATCCAGAAGCCGTCGACGTTGACGGTGATGTCGGTGCGAGTGCTCTGTGAATCCATCAATACCTCAAAAGTTGACGTGCTCGGTAACCGCAGGACGCGGCAGCACACCGACATGTGGTGTGCTGCCGCGCCTGAAGTTGCGGTTAGGCCCAGCTGGACCCAACGGCGCTGTCGGTGCTGGCCATGTTGCTGCCTGCGGTCTGCACCTTTTGCCCGTGGGCGTTGGCCTGCTCGTAAATCACCTGGAAGTTGCGGCCCAACTGAGTGATGAACTCCTGGCAGGCCACCGAACCGGAACCGCCCCAAAAGTCACCGGCGGCCAGCACATCGCGAACGATGGCCTGGTGCTCGGCCTCCAAGGAAGCGGCCTGCGCGCGGATGAGGGCGCCGTGGGCGTCGACATCGCCGAACTGGTAGTTAATCGACATATCGGTGTTCTCCTAACGTCTGAAAGGGTAGGCGCGGTTAGCTGCTGAGGATCTGCATCGAGGCTTGCTCTTGCTGCTCGTAGTTGTTGGCGTCACGGATCAGCCCGTCACGGACCC
>DATIOT010000192.1:0-3252 GCA_035472875.1 Mycobacterium sp. | reverse complement strand
GACTCGACGGCGATCGTGTGGTCTGCGGCTATCACGGCTTCAGCTACGAGCCCGATGGCTGCCTGGCCTACGTACCGTCCCAGGAGAATGTTCCTCCCGGAGCCCGCGTGCGCACGTACCCGGTCTACGAACAGTCGCCGTTCGTCTGGGTCTGGCCGGGTGAACCGAGAGCGGCCGCCCTGCGCCCGCCGCCACGGGTGCCGTGGTACGGCGACGGAGCGGGCTGGGCCAGCACCACCGAGCTGCTGCGCGTCGAGGCCAACTACCTGCTGCTACACGAGCATTATCTCGACCTCACCGACGTGTTCGTGATGCACCCGGAGGTCGTGCCGCCGGATATCGACGTGCTGCCACAGCTCGACGAGGTCGAAGTCTCCGAACGGTCCGTCTCCTACTTCCGGGAGCTGCCGTCGAGCAGGCTCGCGCCGTGGGAGGCCGAGATCACAGGCCTTCCCGTCGACACTGCGGGCATTCGGCATGAGGAAGGAACATTCGTCTCACCGGCGCTGCATGTTCAGCATTACGTTATTGCTCCCGAGCACGGAAAAGGCCATGAGCTCTTGCGGATTCAGGGGTTCACGCCCGAATCCCCGACAGCGACTCACGTCTTTCTGCAGATGGCCCGCAGTTTTGCGAGCGACAACGGCAGGGTCGCCGAGTTTCTCCGCACATTTTTTCACGAGTGGGCGATGCGCGACGCAAAGGTGTTGGAGCAGATTCAGCGTCGGCTTGGCGAACCCGGCGAGGC
This sequence comes from Mycobacterium sp., assembly GCA_035472875.1. Taxonomy (GTDB): domain Bacteria; phylum Actinomycetota; class Actinomycetes; order Mycobacteriales; family Mycobacteriaceae; genus Mycobacterium. Next base: position 2,504 of record DATIOT010000192.1, on the reverse strand, counting down.
TCGGCGCGACATCAACGTCAAGGCCGACCGGGCCGCGATCCGGGCGCGCCGGATCGCAGCGGAGATGGTCGACGACGAATCCAACCGGTTCGCGCTGCACTGGGCCCTGACCGCATTCAGCTGAAAGGGGATACAACGCCATGACCACGCTGAGCCGACGTTCGCCGGACACTGTAGACACCGTTCTGCTGAAGGAACTGGCTGATCGGGTGGAGGCCGCTGGCGTGGATTCCCGTGTCGAGGTCACCAACGCGATGACGGGCCGTCCCGTGGGGGACGTTCCCCGCTGCACCAGTGATGATGTGGTCGCCGCAGCTGAGCGCGCCCGCGCGGTGCAGCCCGCGTGGGCCGCCCGCCCGATCCGAGAACGCGCCGCCGTGCTGCTGCGCTTCCACGATCTGGTGCTGCAACACCAAGACGAAGTCCTCGACCTGATCCAGCTCGAGAACGGCAAGGCGCGCCGGCATGCCTTCGAAGAGATCCTGGACGTCTGTCTCACGGCCCGCTACTACGCCAATACCGCCGCGCACTACCTGAGTCCCAAACGCCGGCAGGGCGCTCAACTGGTGCTCACCCACGTGACCGAACTTCATCACCCCAAGGGTCTGGTGGGGATCATCTCGCCGTGGAACTATCCGTTGACCCTGGGCATCAGCGACGCGCTTCCGGCGATCGTCGCCGGCAATGCCGTGCTGGCCAAACCGGATCAGCAGACACCGTTTTCGGCATTGTGGGCGGTGCGGCTGCTCGAGGAAGCCGGCATGCCACCGGGTCTGGTGCAGGTCGTCACCGGCTCGGGCTCCGAGCTGGGGACACCGATTATCGAGCAGTCCGACTACCTGATGTTCACCGGTTCCACCGCCGTGGGTCGCACCGTCGCCGCCCAGGCGGGTGAGCGGCTGATCGATTGCTCGATGGAGTTGGGCGGCAAAAATGCATTGCTTGTGCTCGACGACGCCGATGTCGGCAAGGCGGTGTCCGGCGCGGTGCGGGCGGCGTTCTCCAACGCCGGGCAGTTGTGTATTTCGGTCGAACGCATCTATGTGCCTGGGACGCTATGGGAGGACTTCACCACCCGGTTTGCGGCCACCGCCAAAGCAATGAAACTCTCGGCAGCCCTTGACTATTCGGCCGACATGGGTTCGCTGATTTCCGAGAAGCAACTCAAGACGGTAACCGATCATGTCGATGATGCGGTGGGCAAGGGCGCCACGGTGCTGGCCGGTGGTAAGCCGCGCCCCGACATCGGGCCCCATTTCTACGAGCCCACCATCCTTTCCGGGGTACGCGAGGACATGACTGCGTTCGCCGATGAGACGTTCGGCCCCGTGGTCTCGCTCTACCGCGTCGACAGTGAAGACGAGGCGATCCAAAAGGCCAACGACAGCGCCTACGGACTCAACTTCAGCGTGTGGACTTCGGACCCAAAGCACGGCCGGCGAGTCGCCGCCCGCCTGCAGGCGGGCACCGTCAACGTTAATGAGGCCTACGCCGCCGCCTGGGCTTCGGTCGACGCCCAGATGGGCGGCATGAAGGCCTCCGGTCTCGGGCGCCGCCACGGGGAGCACGGCATCCTCAAATACACGGAATCCCAAACGATCGCGACTGAGCGTCTGCTGCCGGTCGGCGCGCCGACCTGGCTGAACGCGGGCCGCTATGCGCGGATCATGACCACCGGACTGCGGGCGCTGCGGCGAGTGCCCGGCGTCAAATAGGAGAAGATGAGATGACTGACCAGTTCGACTACGACATTATGGTGGTTGGGTCCGGGTTCGGCGGCAGCGTGACGGCGTTGCGTCTCACGGAGAAGGGCTACCGCGTCGGCGTGTTGGAAGCCGGTCGGCGCTTCACCGACGACCAGTTGCCGAAAACCAGCTGGGACATACGCAAGTTCCTGTGGGCGCCGAGGCTGGGCTGTTATGGCATTCAGCGCATTCACCTGCTGCGTGACTGCGTGATTCTGGCCGGTGCCGGTGTCGGTGGCGGGTCGCTGAACTACGCGAACACGTTGTACAAGCCCCCTGCTCCGTTCTTCAATGGCCCACAGTGGGCGCACATCACCGACTGGGAAGACGAGCTGTCGCCCTACTACGAGCAGGCCAGGCGCATGCTCGGCGTGGTGCTCAAACCGCACATGACTCCGGCCGACGAGATCATGAAGGCGGTCGCCGACGAGATGGGCGTGGGTGACACGTTCGTCCAGACCCCGGTCGGTGTGTTCTTCGGCGAACCGGGCAAAACCGTCGGCGACCCATACTTCGGCGGCGCAGGGCCGGAGCGCACCGGCTGCATCGAGTGCGGTGGATGCATGACGGGCTGCCGGTACGGGGCGAAGAACACGCTCGTGAAGAATTACCTTGGCCTCGCCGAAAAGGCTGGTGCCACAGTGCATCCGCTGACCACCGTCACATCTCTGCAGCAGCGCTCAGACGGGATGTGGAACGTCGACACCGTGCGCACCGGCGGGATACTGCGCAAGAAACGCCGAACCTTCACCGCGCGGT
>DATIOT010000191.1:0-2242 GCA_035472875.1 Mycobacterium sp. | reverse complement strand
CGGGCTGGATTTGGCTACTCTTCTTCACGGCGGTCCCCTTGCTGTTGGTGTGTCTTGGCGGACGCCCGACACCTACCACACGGCAGGTCTCAAGCGGGGGACCGCCACCTCAAGTTCCACGACGCCCGGGACAACCTCACCAGTCCTAGGCGGCTGGATAACAGCTAGCGGCGGGCGCTGACCGGTGTGACGATCGGGACGACGAACTCCTCGATCATCGCCCGTTCGTCGGCTTGATCCTGCCCCGGGTACATCAGCAGCGATGTGATCACCCGCACCACCCAACGGGCCCGGCGTTCGACGATGGCGGGCTCTTCGGGACCAAGCGAGTTGACGAATGCGGCGGCCAGGGCGGTAATCACCTCGGACTTTTCGGCCAATTCGCCGCCGATCGGTGGGCGGGTGATGGCGAACCACGACGCCAACGCCGGGCTGTCGCGAACCATCCGCAACGTGGCGGTGATGCTCGCGATCAATCGTTCGCGTGGATCGTCGATTCCGTGGATCTGCTCCTTGATCGCGCGGCCCAGCCGGCGCGTCTCGCGGTGCACATAAGCGGTTCGCAGTGCCTCGCGGTTCTCGAAGTACCGGTATAGCGTCGCACGGGAACAACCTGCGGCCCTGGCGATTTCGTTCATGCCGATCGAAGCCTGGTCGCGCTGAGTGTAGAGTTCCTCCGCCGCGTCGAGTATCCGGTCTGCGGCTACTTCGGTGCGGCGCGAGGCCAGCCAGTCCCCGCCTTGCGAGCCTTCCCTGGGAGCCAGCATCAGGACTTCACTCGCAACGGCACTGACAACGGACGCCGGACATAACTGCCGCCGGCCCACACAATGGCGGACTCGTCGACCTCGAAGTTCGGGCAACGGGCCAGCAGTTCGGTCAGTGCGACCCGCGACTGCATCCGCGCGGCCGCCGCACCCAGGCAGTGATGTGCGCCGTGGGTGAAGGTCAGGATGTTGCGGGGGCACCGAGTCACGTCGAGGTCGCCGGCATCCGGCCCGTATTGACGCTCGTCGCGGTTGGCCGACCCATACAGCAGCAGCACCCTGCGACCGGCCGGAATGGTGGTGTCCCCGATCGTCACATCGCCGGTAAGCGTGCGCGCCAGGCCCTGCGCAGGCGAGGTGAGTCGCAGCAGTTCCTCGACTGCATCCGGGATGCGTTCCGGGTTGTCGACCAGTAGCTGTCGCTGGTCGGGCCCCTGATGAAGCAACGGCATCGAGCCGCCGAGCATGCCGGTGACGGTGTCGTTGCCGCCGGTGACCATCGTGAATGTGAAGGCCAAAATCGACAGCGTGCCGGCGATGTCGCCGTCGGCGCCGACCCCGGCGGCCACCAAGTGAGAGATGGTGTCGTCCTCGGGTTCGGTTCGGCGCCGCTCAATCAGTTCGGTGAAGTAAGCCATCATCGACCCGACCGCGTCGCCGACAGTTTCCAGTGCGCCGGCGACGCCGCCTTCGGCAGTGTTGGCCGCGACGATGGCCTGGGTCCAGCCGTCGAACTGCGCCCGATCCGCCTCGGGCACACCAAGATAATGCGCGACCACCATCGACGGCAGTGGCTTGAACAGCTCGGTGACGATGTCGCCACCGCCGTTGGCGCGCAGCTTTTCGATGCGCTCGACGACGAACTCACGCACTTTGGGCTCTACCGCCTCGACCTGTCGCGGCGTGAAACCACGCGACACGAGTTTGCGGAACTCGGTGTGTACTGGGGGATCCTGCATCACCATCGGCGGATTGTCTTGCAGTCCAATCAGTTCCAGGTCTCCGTAATTGACCGTCAGCCCCTGCGCGGAGGAGAACGTTTCGTGGTCGCGGGCCGCCGACCAGACGTCGGCGTGCCGGGACAGCACGTAGTAGTCGTGCTCGGGGTGTTTCGGGGGGACGACGTGGTGCACCGGGTCGTGGTCACGCAGCGCGCGGTACATCGGCCAGGGATTCGGCCAGGTGTCGGCGGTGGCGAGCTGAAAGGTTACCGGAGAGCTGTGAGACACAGTTACCGACATGTCTTATTAGTACGACAAACCGCGGAAAGTGTCAACCCTACGGGCCGCAGGCGTGAAGACAGCTTCACGTCCGGAAACCGCGAGCAGGTCAGATCGCCGCTCCGGGGTTGAGGATGCCGTGCGGGTCCAATGCCTGCTTGATGCGCTGGTTCAGCTCCATCGCCTCCGGCCCGAGATAGCCGTCCAGCCACGGTCGCTTCAACCGGCCGACGCCGTGCTCACCGGTGATAGTGC
>DATIOT010000190.1:0-1580 GCA_035472875.1 Mycobacterium sp. | reverse complement strand
CCGATACGCTGCCCGGCGGCGAGATCACTGAATTTGGTGATCGGCGAGCCAGGTGGCACCACAAGCGAGTAGTAGCCGAAGTCGTAGCCGTTGGTGAAGGCGACGGTGCGCCGCCGCGCTTCGGTGGCCTTGACCGACGCTGACCCGACGTCGAAGCGCCGGGATGCCACCTGAGCGAGCAGTCCGGAGAAGTCCGTGCCGACGAAGCGGACTTGCAGGCCCAACTTGGCGGCAATGGCGCGCAACAACTGGTTGTCGAAACCGCTGAATTGTCCGGTGGGATTGATGCAGATGTTCGGCGGGGCATCTGACAGCGTCCCGACGGTCAGCACTCCCGGCGTGCCGAGTCCCAACGCGCCGAGTCCCAACGCGCCGGCGTTGACCGTACTCAGCGGTTCGACGGTAGCTGTCGTGTGGTCATCGCCCTGGCCGACGGCATTGCTCTCGGTCAGGTCTTTGGGCAAGGTGGTCGCGCTGTCCAACCCTGCTGGCGCGCATTGGTTCCGGTCGGCAACTGCCGGCGCGGCCGGTGCAACCACCGCCAGACCACATGCCATCAGGATCGTCGCGGCCACTCCAAGCAGCTTTGCGCTGCGCTTGACGGGCGGGCTGTCGGACAAACTCATCACCGCCACGGTATCGACCGACCGGCGGCTTAGCCCGTTTAGAGCCAGTTCAGAGCGCGATCGACGGCTCGCCGCGGACCGCGTCGGTGCCGGCAAGTACCCGAAGAGGCCCGGGAACGACGGTCTCGGCCGGGATGAACACTCTGCGCCGAAACAGTTCGGCCAGCATGGTCTGGGCCATCAAGTTGCAGCGGCCGGCGCACGCGGCCCGTGCGGCTTCCGGGTCACGCCGGTGGATGGCGGAGGTTTCGTCTTCGTAGAACGGCAACATATTGTCGCGGCTGTTCTGGAATGTCATGCAGAACACGCGGGGGATGAGGTTTCGCGAGGCGTGGATCGTGGCGTGCAACCGCGGGCCGGCGTACTCGTCGTTGATGGTGCGCCGGTATTCCCCAGCGATTTCAGAAAAGGCCCGCGCTTCCTTCGCGGTGCGCAGCGACCGCATGAGTGCGTCGAGTTGCCCCAGGATCCGCGGCGTCGGGTTGGTTGCTGCGCGCGCCGAGGCAATGCCGTTGAGCAGGCCGTCGAGTTCGTGATGTTCGAGGACCGTGGCTTCGTCGAACCGCTCGACGAATGCACCCCGGTGATAGCGGGTCGAGACGATGCCGTCGTGTTCGAGTTGGACGAGTGCCTCTTGAATAGGGACACGACTGACTCCCAGGCCAAGCGCGATCTCGTTGCGGTCGACACGGTCGCCGCTGCGCAGCTTCCCGGTCAATATCAGGTTGAGAATGTGAGAAACAACCTGGTCCTTTTCTTTGACCCCATATTTCTTCGGCATCAGTCTCTTTCAAACCCGCATCGCCACCTAGCGCGAGGTTGTCCCGGGCGTCGTGGAACTTGAGGTGGCGGTCCCCCGCTTGAGACCTGCCGTGTGGTAGGTGTCGGGCGTCCGCCAAGACACACCAACAGCAAGGGGACCGCCGTGAAGAAGAGTAGCCAAATCCAGCCCGT
>DATIOT010000189.1:0-2166 GCA_035472875.1 Mycobacterium sp. | reverse complement strand
GCGGTCGAGCGCAGCGCGTGATACGCGGTGCGGTAGGTGACGCCAAACGCCGCGGCCGACGCGAAGTCGGCCTCGTCGGGCATGAGCGCCGCCTGGCTCGTTTCCAGCAGCGCTTGTTCGGCGAACGCTCCGAAAGTGGTTCCGGATACCCGCTGTCCCGGGCGAAATGGCGCGCCGTCACCGGCGGCGATCACTTCCCCGGCGATCTCATTACCCGGTATGAACGGTGGCGGAATCTTCACCTGGTACTTGCCGCCGATGAACAGCACGTCGGGGAAATTGACGGCCGCGGCGTGCACCCGCACCAACAGCTGGCCGGGACCCGGGACCGGTTCGGGAACATCGTCGAGAACCAGGTCTTCCGGCGGACCGTAGGCGCGACAGACGATCGCCCGCATTAGCCAATCCCCAGCCCTTTTAGACAGAACCGCACCACGTGTGCGATGTCGGCCGGGCCGGGCCGGTCGGCCGAACCCACGTATCGCCGCAGCGTCGCGGCAGTACAGCAGAACACCGCCTCAACGTCGCGATCGACGTCGTTACTCCCTAGCGCCGTAACCGGCTCGATCAGTAGATCCCGCAGTGGCCGCATCATTTCCCGGTCGGCCGCTCGCCAGTTGGCCCCTGCCGACATCTGACCGGCCGCCGCGCGGCTCTTGCTGATCAGGTGGGGATCGGCGACCTGCGCCAGGGTGCCCTCGATCCAGCGCGCAATCTTGTCACGCGGCCTGGACTCCTTTGCCATCTGGTGCTGAAGGTAGGACACGACGATAGCCACCCCGCGTTCCATCACCGCCAGGATCAGATCATCTTTACCGGCGAAATACCGGTAGAACGCTTTATTTGACGAGCCGGACTCGGCGACGATATCGCTGACGCGAGGCGGCTCGGGCGCGACTCGTTCCATCACCCGCACCGCGGCAGCCAGGATACGTTCGACTTCCTCGGTGGCCTCCCGCTGGCGGTCGTCGAGTGCCCGCTCGACGGCGGCGGTGACTCTACTGTTCACCGCGAATCGGGAAGCGACGGAACGTGTTCGACGAGGCCGCCGTACTTGGCACGGGCGGCTTCACGCCGGGCGTCCAGCAATTCGCTGGGCCACTCCGCGTCTTCGGCCTCATACCCCTTGAGCAGCATCCGGGCCAGGTTGACCTTGTGTACCTCGGTCGGCCCGTCGGCCAGACCGAGCGCGATGCCGCCGAGTAGTACGTTGACTAGTGGTAGCTGGTCAGTGAGTCCGAGCGCGCCGTGTATCTGGATCGCCCGAAGCGCACTCGATTTGAGTACTTGTGACGCCAGGATCTTGCAGGCTGCGATCTCGGCGCGGGCAGCACGCTCGTCACCGTTGTCGCTCAGCCACGCGGCATGCAGCACAGTAAGCCGAAACGGTATCAACTCGGTATAAGAGTCAGCAACGAATTCCTGCACCAATTGCTTATCGGCCAGCGAACTACCTTGTGTGAAGCGGCTTTTCGCACGCCGCGACATCATCTCGACAGCGCGCTGCGCCATTCCGATCGAGCGCATCGCGTGATGCAGCCGCCCGCCGGCCAGTCGGGTCTGCAGAATCAGGAAGCCCTGACCGGGTTCACCGAGTAACGCATCCGAAGGCACCCGCACCCCGTCGTAGCGCACCAGGGAATGCCCCGGCTCGTGAGGGTCCGCTCCGACCAAGTGATGGGTGGCTTCCACGGTCAGGCCCGGGGTACCGGCCGGGATCAGGAACGTCGATGCCCCGTGATGCACGGGCACGTCAGGATCGGTGATCGCGACGACAATGAAGAACGAGGCGACGGACGCGTTGGAGGAGAAATACTTTCGCCCGGTGACGACCCAGTCCTCGCCGTCCCGGACGGCGCGGGTGGTGAAGACCCGCGGGTCGGCGCCGCCTTGTGGTTCCGTCATCGAGAAGCACGAGAAAATCTCTCCGGATAGCAATCCGGCCAGATAGCGGGCCTTCTGGTCCTGGGTTCCGAAGCGGGCGATGATCTCCGCATTGCCGGTGTCGGGCGCCTGCGTCCCGAACACGATCGGCGCCCATGGGCTGCGGCCCAGAATCTCGTTGATCAACGTAAGCTTGACCGCGCCGAAGCCCTGCCCACCGAGCTCCGGCCCCAAATGTGGTGCCCACAAACCATTGTCGCGAACCTGCTGCTTGAGCGGATC
>DATIOT010000188.1:0-5042 GCA_035472875.1 Mycobacterium sp. | reverse complement strand
GCCGGCGATATCCACAAACGCGCTGAACACGTCCGGATGCATGACGGTCAAGCCCACCGCGCACGTCCCGCCCATCGACCACCCCGCGACACCCCAATTTGCCCGGTCGGCGCTCACCCCGAAGTTCGAGACCATGAATGGCACGACATCTTTGGTCAGATGGTCGGCGGCGTTGCCCCGGGCACCGTCGACGCACTCGGTGTCGTTGTCGAACGAACCGGTGGGATCGACAAACACCAGCACCGGGGCGAAGCCGTGATGGCTGGCAGCGAAGTCATCAATGGTGGTGAAGGCGCCGCCTGGACGCAGCCAGTCGGCAGGGGTGTTGAAGGCCGAGCTGACCATCATCACCGTCGGCAGCCGAGGCGGCGGATTGCTGTTAAACCACGCCGGGGGTAGATACACCAGTTCTTCGCGGTGGGGGAAGTGCGACGCGTCGGCACTGATGTTCACCGGCACGACGACGCCTTTGGCCGGCTTGGTTCCCGCGACCTGCATCTCGGTGACCCGCAGCCGATCGACCTGGTCGGGCAGGGGCCCCGATGTCAGCTGATCCCATGCTGCGAGCACGGTGGGGAAATAGCACACCCAACCATTCACGGCCAAGGTCGCGCACAACACGCACAGGGGAACCGCAAGCACCGCCAGCCCGCGTCGCCACCAACGGGCGCCCGGCCAGCCCAGCAAAAGCACCGCGACCGCGAGCCCGCTCATCCCCACCCACAGCCACAGCGACACCGGCGCCGGGTCCCCGGCCACCCCCAGCGACGTGATGTACCAATACGACAGCGCCGTCGCGGCGCCCGCGACGCAAAGCGCCACAGCTAATGCCCAGCTACGCCAACGTCGCCTGCGCAATCCGATCGCGGTGACGGCCACGAGCAGCGCGATCGCTTGCACTGCTACCGGGAACCAGCCGTGCAGCAAGGACAGCTGTCCGAAGAATTGGCTCAACGGTCGTGACCTTCGCTAATTCGATTGCTGCGCATGGGTGCGCCGCAGTAGCGGGCCGGCATCGCGCTCCCTCCGCGAGGCTGACTTGAGGCTTGACTAACTGATCAACCCACCGGTCGTGGCTCTGGACGCGACAGGCCAGAACAACTATCCCACATCACCCTCGCCGAGCCGGCTTATGAAGCAGCGCAGCCGCAGGCTGTTGCCGACGACGAAGACGCTGGAGAACGCCATCGCAGCGCCTGCGAGCATCGGGTTGAGCAGGCCGAGCGCGGCCAGCGGAATGGCGGCAACGTTGTAGCCGAAGGCCCAAAACAGGTTGGCCTTGATCGTGGCCAGTGTCTTGCGAGAAAGGCGGATCGCGTCCGCCGCGGCGCGTAGATCGCCACGCACCAGGGTGAGGTCGGCGGCTTCAATCGCAACGTCCGTGCCGGTGCCCATAGCCAGCCCCAGATCAGCGGCGGCCAGGGCTGCGGCGTCGTTGACGCCGTCGCCGACCATGGCAACGACCCTGCCCTCGGATTGCAAGCGCTGAACGGCGGCGACCTTGTCGGCGGGCATCGTGTCGGCGATGACGTGCGTGATGCCGACTTCGTCGGCGATGCGCTGTGCGACCGTCTGGTTATCGCCGGTCAGCAGGACCGGTGTCAGTCCCAGGAGTTTGAATTGCCGGATGGCTTCAGCGCTGGTGGCTTTGACGGTGTCGGCGAGCACCAGGATCCCGCGAGCACGGCCGTCCCACCCGACGGCGACGGCGGTTTTGCCCTGGCCCTCGGCGTGGGCTTTGGCCGCCGATAAATTTGTGTCGAGGTGCTGGGCCCAATCGGCCAGCAAGCTCTCCCGCCCGACGATAACGGCGTGACCGCCGACACGGCCCCGCACGCCATTGCCTTCCACGTTGGCGAAGTCTTCGGGTGAGGGCAGCGTACCGAGTTCTGCCTTCGCGGCTTTGGCGATCGCCTGTGCGACGGGATGTTCGGAGGCATCCTCGAGGGCTCCGGCGTAGCCCAGCAGTGTCTCGCGGTCCGTGTCGGGTGTGGTGATCACGTCGACGAGGGTCATCTTGGCAGTGGTCACGGTGCCGGTCTTGTCCAGCACGATCGTGTCGACCTTGCGGCTGGACTCCAGCACCTCGGGTCCCTTTATGAGAACGCCGAGCTGAGCGGCGCGACCCGTGCCGACCAGCAGCGCGGTCGGAGTGGCCAGCCCGAGCGCGCAGGGGCAGGCGATGATGAGCACCGCAACGGCGGCCGTCAGTGCTGCGGTGACGGGGAAGCCGGCGCCGAGCCACACCGCGAGGGTGGCCAACGCGATGACGATGACGACCGGAACGAACACACCGGAGATGCGGTCGGCGAGCCGCTGGACCTCGGCCTTGCCCGATTGGGCCGCTGCGACAAGCTTGGCCATCTGTGCCAGCTGGGTGTCGTCGCCGACCCGGGTGGCGCGGACGACAAGGCGCCCGCCCGCGTTCACGATGGCGCCGGTGACGGCGTCGCCCTGGCCGACCTCGACGGGGACGGACTCGCCGGTGAGCATCGAGGCGTCTACCGCCGAGGAGCCCGAGACAACCATCCCGTCGGTGGCGATCTTTTCGCCGGGGCGCACCACGAACTCGTCGCCCACCACGAGTTGGTCGACCGGGATACGACTCTCGGTTCCGCCACGCAGCACCGCGACGTCCTTGGCGCCGAGCTCCAGCAGGGCGCGCAATGCGGCCCCCGCGCGCTTCTTGGATCGCTTCTCAAAATAGCGGCCGGCCAACACGAAGAGGGTCACGCCCGCGGCCACCTCGAAGTAGATGTTGGCCGCGCCGTCGCTGGATGTGACGGTCAGCTCGAAGCTGTGGCGCATGCCCGGCTCCCCAGCCGTTCCCAGGAACAGCGCGTATAGCGACCACAGGAAGGCCGACAGAGTCCCGATCGAGACGAGGGTGTCCATCGTGGCGACGCCGTGTTTGAGGTTGACCCAGGCGGCCGCGTGGAAGGGCCGGCCCGCCCACACGATAACCGGCGCGGCCAGGGTCAGGGATGCCCACTGCCAGTAGCGGAACTGCAGGGCAGGGATCATCGCCATGGCGATCACTGGGCCGGCGAGCACTGTCGCGACAATCAGGCGGGTGTGGAGCGAGGTCAGCTCGGGGTCGTCGGCTATCGGCTTTGTCGCCGTTTCTTCGGCGGGTTGCTCGTGATGTTGCGGCAGGGACGCGGTGTAGCCGGCCTTTTCGACCTCGGCGATCAGGGTCCGCGGGTCATACCCGGCGGGGACTGTGACGGTGGCCTTTTCGGTCGCGAAGTTGACGGTCCCGTTGACTCCGTCGAGCTTGTTCAGTTTCTTCTCGATACGCATCGCGCACGAGGCGCAAGTCATCCCTGCGATTTCCAGCTCGACGCTGCTGAGCGCGGTGGCGAGTTTGGATCCGGCTTTCATGCGACTAGCACCGCCTCATAGCCGGCTTCGTCGACCGCGTCCAGCACCGCCTTCCGGTCGATCGGCGCCGAACTTGTGACGATCAGTCTGCCCGTCCGTGCGTTCACGTCGACGCCGTCCACGCCCGGGATCTGCCCTACCTCCCCGACGATGGCGGCCTCGCAATGCCCACAGCTCATCCCGCTCACCTGGTACTCGCTTGTGGTCATCAAACTCCTTCCGGTTGATACCCGCTGGGGGTATCCGACCCAAAATCAACGTATTACCCCCAAGGGGTATTCCCGTCACGGGCTGTCACCGCCGACGGCCGAGCCAGAAGCGGCGGCGGAGGGCGGATGGGTTAGCACGATTGTGCCGGGTCAGCGGTCTAGACCTGCGCCCGGGCCCGAGTTGTCTATCGCGTGATCGGTCGCGCACTGCGTTCGAAGTCAGGACCTTGCGGTGTCGAGTCTCGTCTCCCCGTACCTCATGCGGAGGGCCACCCACGGGGTCGCGTATTCACCGGACCAATTGCGGTACGCAGACTGACGTTTCACCATGGTGCGCGCGAGGGGAGCTGAGAGCCGCGTCCGATATCGCCTCCAACCCGCGATCGCACGCATCTCCTCGAGCATGTCCGGCCACGAATGATGCTGAAACGACAGAACCTTCTGAGCCCGAGTGACGTCCATCCAGCAGTTGATGAACCAGTCGTCGTCGCTTTCCGGATTCCCCGGTAGTCCCTGCATCGCTGTAGCCAGCCCGCTAAGTCCTCTGGCGGCCGCGGGGTCCTCTGCTGTGTCGCGCTGCGTCAGGCGATGCGATTCGTCGCCGGCGATCAACAGGGTTTCACCGACGACATCTGCTGTGGTGGCCGTGGCGAAAGCGGCGGCTACGTCGCGGACGTCGACGGCGTGGACCCCGTCCGTCTGTTGGCTGCGTGCTCCCGAAATACAGAATGTCAGCGTCAAAATGTTCCTCGGCCGGATCAACGGTGAACACAGCGCCCAGCCGCAGGATCACCCAGTTCAGGCTCGACGACCGAACCACTTCCTCGGCTTCGAGCTTTTGTCCGCCGTACAAATCACAGGGCTTCGGCGGTGTGTCGGTGCCACAAAGGCCGGTGAATCGGTGTGGATTCGGTGCGCCATAGACGGCGGAGCTAGACGCATGCACAAAGCGGGGCGGATTCGGCAGAGACTCGGCGGCGCGCGCCAATGCCGCGGTGCCGTCGACGTTGACCTTGCGGGCGAATTTGGCGTCACGGTATATCCCCGGTGGGATGACGGCGGCCAGGTGGATGATCGCGGTCGGTGCCACCTCGGAGACGAGCCGATCGACATCGCTGGAGTCGGTGAGGTCGGCCCATCGGACGGCCACGCCTGCGGGCAGTTTGCCAGCGACTTTGCGATTGGTCGGACTATTGCGGCCGGAGGCGATCACCCGCCGGCCGTCGGCTGCCAGGCGCTTCACCATCCCAGATCCGACCAGACCGAACGCGCCGGTGACAAGCACCGTCTCAGACATGGGCCGCCTTTCCGCAAACACGCCCGATATCGGTGGCTCCCGACTATTGGTGACAACTCGAAAGTTGCTCAACCATCATCCGATGCGTGGATCATAACCCTCGGCGAACGGTGGATCGTCCGATTACAGAGATTTGCTGAACGCAGCAGGGC
>DATIOT010000187.1:0-3735 GCA_035472875.1 Mycobacterium sp. | reverse complement strand
CACCGTGGCCTTCGTCGATGCGCTATCGCCGCTGTTGATGATGACAGCGGTCGCGACGGCGCCGACGGCCACCACAGCGCCGACGAATGCCACGAACGGACGCCATCGACGGTCGGCCGGCCAGGCTAGCTCGCCGTAGCCGTCGTCGTCGAGGTAGGAGTCGGCTCCGTCTGTGTCGTAGCTCTCGTCATCGGGGTAGTCGTGGACTAGGCCGTCGAGATCGTGAAGTGTGTTTCTGATGGTGCCGATGTTACTGACGTGAATATCGCGGATCTGGCGTCGCGCGGCATGTTGCCCAGCTGGAAGCTAATCGTTATGTGTAGCCACGCCCGTTTCGCTTACCGCGAACTGTGCGGAAGGCCCGGAGGGCCCATGTGCATCGGCGCCCGCCACGCGCGTCCACTAGCCTGCTGGCTGACACTTCTGCGACTTCACTATCAATGGAAGGGGCCACCGTGGAGGTCAAGATCGGTATCACGGACAGTCCGCGCGAGCTGGTCTTTTCCAGTGCGCTGACGCCCGTTGAAGTCGAAGAACTCGTCAATGCCGCGCTAGGCGAGGGCTCGGGTCTGCTGAGCCTGAGCGATGACAAGGGCCGTCGCTTCCTGATTCAGACCGCCAAGATCGCCTATGTCGAGATCGGTGCCGCCGACGCCCGCCGGGTCGGCTTCGGAATTGGGGCGGACTCGGGCGGCAGGCACAGTGGGAAGGCCGCTAAGAGCGAGTGAGCGGCACGTGTGACAGCCCGCCCCAAGCGAACTGAACGGTCCCCTCGACGGCGTCCACCTTCGAAATCGGACGGTCGGAGTCCAGCCAGTACCTGGCGCAGTCGACGCTGATACCCACCAGTCCCACCGCGATCATCCGGGCGCGGTGCGGGTCCAGTCCGGAGTCTTCGCTGATCAGGGCGAACACTGCGTCGATGCACGATTCGGTGGCCACCCGCACCTGCGCGGCGACCTCGGGCTCGGTGACATAGTCGTTCTCGAAAATCAGCCGGTAGCCCTGGCTGTCATGCTCGATGAAGTCGAAGAACGCCTGGACCGCCGCATGTAACCGCAGTCGGTTATCGGTGGTGGTGCTCAGCGCCTGCTGCACGCCCGAGACGAGGTTGTCGACGTGGCGATGAAGCACCGCCAGGTAGAGCTCTAGCTTGCTTGAAAAATGTTGATACAGAACGGGTTTACTGACACCCGCCCGGTCCGCGATCTCGTCCATACCAGCCGCGTGGTAGCCGTGGTCGACAAAGACGTCGCTGGCCACGATGAGCAACTGGCCACGACGCTCATCGCGGGGCAACCGGTTGCCCCGCCGGTTCGGGTTCGCCATGCCGTCTCCCGGCCGACTGTGGTCAGCCGGCTTGACGGCACGCCGTGGCGCCGCCTTGGCGAGATCGCTCATCGAGTCCTCATCTGATTGGTGGCAACTGACCGTCGGATACCGCCGGGGCCAGCCGCGCGCGGCTCGTCGCAAAGACATTACTACCCGCGAGCGCCATCGGCCTCTTAGGTGCTGGCAGAAACGGTGTCGGGCGGTGCAGTCGGGCGCGCCAGGGCCACCCTCAGTGCCGGCTGTGCCATCCTGGGGCGATGACGTCCCAGCGGCCTGGGCGCGGCACCGGTCAAGTTCCCATGCTGCGTGACGAGTGGCAAGAACCACTGCGGGCCTTGCGCGACCCGATCGGCCGGGACGCCGGACGCGCCCGGGCCGACCGTGACCGGCCGCGTCAATGGCGCAAACAAACATGGCTGGGACGGTTCGTGTCCACCTATGGCTGGCGGGCGTATGCGTTGCCTGTTCTGGTGGCGCTCACCGCGCTGGTCATCTACCAGACGGTCACCGGCACCGGCGCTCCCAAGCCGACTGCGAGTCAGCCCATCCAGGGCCCGCCTGCCATCGGTGCGGTGGGCACGGCGATCATGGACGCACCACCTCGCGGGTTGGCCACGTTCGACGCTGACCTGCCGGCAGGGACGCTGCCGGACGGCGGTCCCTTCACCGAAGCCGGCGATAAGATCTGGCATATCGTGCCGGGCACGACGCCGCAGGTCGGTCAGGGCACCGCCAAGGTGTTCAGGTACACCGTCGAGGTCGAGAACGGCATCGACCCCACGATGTTCGGCGGCGACAACACATTCGCCGAAATGGTTGACCAGACGTTGGCCAATCCCAAGGGCTGGACTCACAACCCGCAATTCGCGTTCATCCGGATCGACAACGGCAAACCCGACTTCCGGATTTCGCTGGTGTCTCCGGTGACCGTGCGTGAGGGGTGCGGGTACGAATTCCGGCTGGAGACGTCGTGCTACAACCCGGTATACGGGGCGGACCGGCAGGCGCGGGTTTTCATCAACGAGGCCCGCTGGGTGCGCGGTGCCGTGCCCTTCGAAGGCGACGTCGGTTCCTACCGTCAGTATGTGATCAACCACGAGGTCGGCCATGCCATCGGGTATGTGCGTCACGAGCCCTGCGACAAGCAAGGTGGTCTGGCACCGGTGATGATGCAGCAGACGTTCTCCACGTCCAATGACGACGCCGCCAAGTTCGACCCTGATTACGTCAAGGCGGACGGCAAGACCTGCCGATTCAATCCCTGGCCGTATCCGATCGCTTAGCCCCCGGATCCGGCCGGAGGTCCGGCACCTGCGGGAAGCAATGGTCGTGGTCGGAGGGTTGCTTTGATTGCCGTCTATCCGGACAGCTGCTGTGATGGTTGTAGACGACGCGCCAGAAGTTGAATCGCGACGCTAACCGAGGAGATGTTCGGTGTCGACATCGTTGCCGCCGCTAGTTGAGCCCGCACGCCGGCTGACTCGCGACGAGGTGGCCCGCTACAGCCGTCATTTGATCATTCCCGACCTGGGGGTAGACGGGCAGAAGCGGCTTAAGAACGCGCGGGTGCTGGTGATCGGCGCCGGCGGGCTGGGCGCACCGGCGTTGCTATACCTGGCCGCGGCCGGCGTCGGCACGATCGGCATCGTCGACTTCGACGTCGTCGACGAGTCCAACCTGCAGCGTCAGATCATCCACGGCGTGGCCGACGTCGGGCGATCCAAGGCCCAGTCGGCGCGCGACTCGATCGCCGCGATCAACCCGCTGATCGAAGTGCGATTGCACGAGTTCCGGCTGGAGCCGAGCAACGCCGTTGACCTGTTCAAGCAGTACGACCTGATTCTGGACGGCACCGATAACTTCGCCACCCGGTATCTGGTCAACGACGCCGCCGTGCTGGCCGGAAAGCCGTACGTGTGGGGCTCGATCTACCGCTTCGAAGGCCAGGTCTCGGTGTTCTGGGAAGACGCCCCGGACGGGCGCGGCCTCAACTACCGCGATCTGTACCCGGAGCCTCCGCCGCCCGGCATGGTGCCATCGTGCGCCGAAGGCGGCGTGCTGGGCATCATCTGCGCCTCGATCGCGTCCGTGATGGGCACCGAGGCGATCAAACTGATCACCGGAATCGGCGAGCCGCTGCTGGGCCGGTTGATGATCTACGACGCGCTGGAGATGAGCTACCGCACGATCAACATCCGCAAGGACCCGTCTACGCCGAAGATCACCGAGCTGATCGATTACGAGGTTTTCTGTGGTGTGGTGTCCGAGGATGCCGCCGAAGCGACCACCGGCTCCACCATCACGCCGCGGGAGTTGCGCGAGTTGCTCGACTCCGGCAGGAAGCTGGCGCTGATCGACGTTCGTGAGCCCGTGGAATGGGACATCGTGCACATCGACGGCGCC
>DATIOT010000186.1:0-1758 GCA_035472875.1 Mycobacterium sp. | reverse complement strand
TGAAAGCCGTTGACAACCAACGCTATTCACAAGGAGGAGTCATGTCGAACAAAAATTGGGCCGTGGTGACCGGCGCCAGCTCCGGGCTGGGCGCGATCTTCGCCGACCAGCTGGCGCAGCGGGGTCTGTCGCTGGTGCTGGCCGGGCGCGACCAAGCCCGACTCGAAGCGGTGGCAAAGCGCGTCGGGCAAACCGCCCCCGATGTGGACGTGGAACTGGTCGTCGGTGACCTTGGCACTGACGCCGGCGCCGAAGACCTGATCGCCCAGCTGGACGGGCGGATCATCGACGTACTGGTCAACAATGCCGGGTTCGGCACCTACGGGCCGTTCTCTGACATCGACGCCGGTCGCGAGCATGAACTGGTCGCAGTCAACATTGACGCGCTGGTCCGTTTAACCCATGCGGTGCTGCCGGACATGCTGGCCCGCGGTCGTGGCGGCATTTTGAACGTCGCCTCCACCATCGGGTTTCAGCCCGGGCCGTATCAAGCCACCTACGGCGCATCGAAGGCGTTCGTGCTGTCGCTCAGCCAGGGGTTGTGGGCGGAGACCCGCGGCACGGGTATCACCGTGACGGCGTTGTGCCCGGGGCCCACGCGCACCGGATTCGTCGATGCGCTCGGATCGGATGTCTCGCACACCGCGGTCTACCGACGCCTGGCCGCACCGGAACCCGTCGTGGCCGCTGGGCTGCGCGCCTTGGACCGGGGCCGTGCCGTCGTCGTTCCCGCGTGGCGCTATCGGGTGATGATCGCCGGCGGGCGGCTCACACCCGGTTGGCTCAATGCGCTCATCGGCAAGCGGATGCTGCGCCCCGCCGCAGGGGCGTCGCCCGGGCGATAAGGTGAATCGCACGGCTAGAAGGTGAGGCCTTCGATGAGCGACATGACGACGCGGTTTGCAGAAATCGTTGGCGAGCACAACCTGCTGACGGGCGACGCCATCCCCGAGGATTATTTTCACGACGAAGTATTGGGCACGGCGCCGCAGAAACCGGCGTACGTCGCCAAACCGGCAACTGCAGAAGAGGTTTCGCGGCTGCTGAAAGCCGCCTCGGAACATGGCGTGCCGGTGACGGCGCGCGGGTCCGGGACCGGCTTGTCGGGTGCGGCGACACCCCGGGAGGACGGGCTGGTCATCTCCTTCGAGCGGATGAACGCGGTGTTGGAGGTCGATACGACCAACCAGGTCGCCGTCGTCCAACCGGGAGTGACGCTGACCGAACTGGACGCCTTGACCGTCGACGCCGGGCTGAGCTACATGGTTCAGCCGGGCGAGCTGTCCTCCAGCGTCGGCGGAAACGTCGGAACCAACGCCGGAGGCATGCGGGCGGTCAAATACGGGATAGCTCGCCATAACGTGCTCGGGTTGCAGGCCGTGCTGCCGACCGGCGAAATCATCCGAACCGGCGGCAAGATCGCCAAGGTATCCACCGGCTACGACCTGACGCAGCTCATCGTCGGCTCCGAAGGCACCCTGGCCCTGGCCACCGAGGTGATCGTCAAGCTTCATCCGCGGCTCGACCACAGCGCCACCGTGCTCGCGCCGTTCGCCGACTTCGACCAAGTGATGGAGGCGGTGCCCAGGATCTTGGCCAGCGGGCTGGTGCCCTACATCCTCGAGTACATCGACAACATGACGATGGCCGCACTCGTCCATACCCAGAACCTGGAGCTGGGCATTCCCGACAAGATCCGCGACAGTTGCCAGGCGTATCTCGTTGTAGCGCTTGAGAACCGCACTGCAGACCGGCTGG
>DATIOT010000185.1:0-3791 GCA_035472875.1 Mycobacterium sp. | reverse complement strand
TCCTCGGCGATGACTCGCCACTGCTGGGCATAGCCCTTCTCGCCCTGCCGCTCAGCCAGCTTGGACCCGCGGTCAAGTGCCACCCAGCACGCCACCTTCGACGCGGTGAAGTGCTGCGGCTCCCCGCGCACCTCCCAGATTCCGCGGTCGGGCTCGCGCCAATGCGCGATCGCCTCCTCGACCTGCTTCTTCAACACCGGCCACAAGGTTTCCGGAACTTGCTCGCGTGACTTGGCGTGCAGGTAGAACGAGTCCAGGATCGAGCCCCAGATGTCGTGCTGGACCTGGTCGTAGGCGCCGTTGCCGATCCGCACCGGGCGGGCGTAGTCATATCCGGTCAGATGGTGCAGCTCGTCTTCGACCAGGCTGCGCTCACCACCAACCCCATACATCACCTGCAGCGGATGGCGCTCGTTGCTGTTGGCGCCGGACACATCGGCGATGAAGGAAAAGAAATCGTCGGCCTCACGGTCGAGCCCCAACGTGTAAAGCCCCCACAACGCGAACGTCGAGTCGCGAATCCAGGCGTAGCGGTAGTCCCAGTTGCGCTCGCCGTGCGGCGTTTCCGGAAGCGATGTGGTGCTGGCGGCCAGCAGGGCCCCGGTTGGCGAATAGGTGAGACCCTTCAGCGTGAGCGCGCTGCGCTGCAGGTACGCCCGCCACGGGTGGTCGGGGAAGTTGCCGATGTTGATCCATTGCCGCCAACACTCGGTGGTTTGCCACATCTTGTCGGCGGCCTCTTCAAAGTTCTGCGGCGCCGGGTGCTTGGTCCAGCTGAGCGCGACGAAGACGTCGTCGCCCTCCTTCATCCGGGTGCGCGCCCGCGCTTCGCGACCCTCCAGCCCGATGTTCAGGTTGGTGGTCAGCCGCAGTTGCGGATGGGCGTCTGGTTGTTTGCCGGCACGTGCGAGTGCCTCGCCGTAGGCATTCGCCGAATATTCCCAGCACGCGCTGTCGCGGTGGTAGTCGAATGCCGGTTCGCAACTCATCATCAGCTCAACGGTGCCGCTGACGCAGCGCACCGTGCGCAGCAGGATGTGCTCGGCGTCCCAGTCCATGGGAGTGCGGCGATGGGTCCGCGATCGGCGCTCGATGTCGTGCCACGGGCCCATCACCAGCGCGTCGCGCACGATCAGCCATCCGGTGTGGGTCTGCCAAGTGGTCTCCATGATCAGGCTGCCGGGAAGGTAACGGCGAGCCGAGGGCACCGAGACGCCGTAGGGACCCAGCCGGAAATGGCCGGCGCTGCGGTCCAGGATGGCGCCGAACACGCTTGGGGAGTCCGGACGTGGCACACAGAGCCACTCCACCGAACCGGCCGGGGAGATCAGACACGTCGTTTCCCAGTCGGACAGAAATGCGTAGTCGGCGATCGGCGGAAACGGGTTGCGCAGCGCTCCGCTGGACGCAAAGGGCGCGGGCGCGCTGAAATCGAGCGGCGAGGCTAGAGCTGATTCGCGAGTCGTTTCCGGCGCCGTTGCAAACGCTTCCTCGGGGGCAGCGTCGGCCGGTTGATCGGCGGGTTGAGCATGCAGCACCATCCCGACATCATCGACTGTCTACCTCCCCGGCGTCCATATTTCGCCGATCTGGCGCGTTGCGGTCACCTAGCCGCGGCGTCTGGCGTACCTCGGCGCACGCTCGGGCAGCGGGCCGATCGCCACCAGGTAGCCGACGAGCCGCCGCAGTGCCAATGATCGGGCGACCAACCGCACTCCTCGTGGCGCGCCATGTTTGCTTCCGGTCACCGCAACCGCGATCACATTGGAATGAATCATCCGTTGCGCCGCCTGCAGAATCGCCGTCGGAATCCAGCGGCGCCTCTGCACCCGCGCCAGCTGGCGGGTAGAGACCCGTCCTGCGCGCAGCGGATCGGCCAGTATGCGTGCGGCGGCCACCGCGTCGGCCACCGCCAGATTGATGCCGACGCCGCCGACCGGCGACATCGCGTGTGCCGCGTCGCCGATGAACAGCACACCGTCGGAGTACCAGCGGGGGAGTCGATTGAGCTGGACGTCAAGTAGTTTCACGTCGTCGAGCGATCTCAGCTTGTCAACGCGGTCAACGATCCAGGGCACCATGCTGACCAGCGCCCGCTGCAACACCTCGATGCCTTGGGCCCGCATCTCGGCGTCGGTTCCCTTGGGAATGATGTAGGCGATCTGGTAGTAATCGCCGCGGTCGATCATGATCGTCGCGTGCCCGGCGCGAAGCACCCCGGCCAGTCCGCTCGGATCGTCGGGCTGGCGAGGCAGCCGGAACCACCACACGTCCATCGGGGCGCCGAAGCTATGCGGTGTCAGGCCGACTGCCGAGCGGACGGTCGACGAGCGGCCGTCGCAGGCCACCGTGAGCTCGGCGCGCATTTCCTTGGTTTCGCCGGCCTGATCGCGGTAGCTGACACCGACGACGCGGTGGGCCCCGTACCCGGGGGCTCCCGAACCACGGATCACCCCGACCACCTCAGTGCTGCGCAACAAGCGGAAACCGGGCTCCGCCGCGGCGGCGCTGGCCACCATCTCGAGGAAGTCCCACTGCGGCACCAAGGCGATGTGCTGATGCCCGCCCGGGAGGTGGGTCAGGTCCAGATTGACCGGTTCGTTCTGTATCTCCATGCGGACGGTGTCGATGAGGCGATGCCGAATCTGGGCGAAGCGCGGCCCCAAACCAAGCTCGTCAAGCAGTCGCAAGGTGCTCGCGTGCACCGTGTCTCCGCGGAAGTCACGGAGGAAGTCGGCGTGCTTTTCCATCACAGTGACTTTTACGCCGGCGCGGGCCAACAGCAGGCCAAGCATCATGCCCGCCGGTCCACCGCCGGCGATCAGACAGGTCGTTTCGTCGGATGCGGGAGGCACCCGCCGATCTTGGCACATTGGTTTCTGGTGCCGGGACGAATAATGTGAGGCTGGTGAACGCGTTCCTGAATTGGTGGGACGGCAACGAGCTGTGGCTTTCGGGGCTCGCCTTCGTGCTACAGGCGATGGTGGTAATGCCCGTCGTGCTGGTGGTGGCCTACATCACGGCGGCCTTGCTGGATGGCCTGCTCGGCAAAAGCATCCAGTTGATGCGCCGTGCCCGCCACGCCGACGGGGCGCCAGGATAGCCCGCATGCCTCGGTCACACGTGACGTTGGTTCTCGTCACGCTCGTGGTACTGGTGATCGTGGCGTGGCTGCTAACACACTGAGGCCCTCTGGGTAGCTGACTTGCTCGGACACGCGGTTCGGTGGCGGGCCTGCGGATTCCTGTTAGGCTTCGCGCCATGCACATAGCAGCCGGCGTTTTGGAGTGCTATGTATTTGTGCACTGTTGTCGCTGACTCCCAAACCCGTGCGCGGTCTGGTCTGGAGTTCGTGAATTCTCCTGAAGTTCTGGGCGCCTTTCCGCAACGGGACCGACATCCATTGTCCCGCACTGGAAGGCCACCAATGTTTAACGACATCGGCAGCGCACTGCGCTGGCGGCCTGTCGTCGCGCTCGCCCTGATTACCGGTGTTGTCACGGCTTGTCAGGGTGGTGCCAGCGACGTCGTTGGCGGCGGCGGACTGGCCAACGCGCATACGAGCGTCACCCTGGTCGCCTACTCCGCCCCAGAACCCGGTTGGAGCAAGGTGATTCCCGCGTTCAACGCCTCCGAGGAGGGCAAGGGCGTGCAGGTGATTACCTCGTATGGCGCCTCCGGCGACCAGTCACGCGGTGTTGTCGACGGTAAGCCGGCCGATGTCGTGAACTTCTCGGTCGAGCCGGACATCACTCGATTGGTCAAGGCCGGCAAGGTTTCCAAAGAGTGGA
>DATIOT010000184.1:0-4897 GCA_035472875.1 Mycobacterium sp. | reverse complement strand
CTGTTGTTCAAAGTCGGTGCTGTGCCCTTCCATTCGTGGATTCCGGACGTCTACCAAGGCGCGCCCACCCCGATCACCGGGTTCATGGCCGCGGCCACCAAAGTCGCGGCGTTCGGCGCGCTGCTCCGGGTGGTTTACGTGGCGCTGCCCCCGTTGCACGATCAGTGGCGGCCGGTGTTGTGGGCGATTTCCATCCTCACCATGGCGGTTGGCACCATCACGGCGGTGAACCAGACCGATGTCAAGCGGATGCTGGCCTATTCGTCGGTCGCACACGTCGGTTTCATCCTCACCGGCGTGATCGCCGACAACCCCGCAGGTCTTTCAGCCACGCTGTTCTATCTGGTCGCCTACAGTTTCAGCACCGTCGGTGCGTTCGCCATCGTGGGCCTGATCCGCAATGCCGACGGCGTCGAAGACGCCAACCTTTCCCACTGGGCCGGGCTCGGGCAGCGCTCACCCATTGTGGGCGTCATGCTTTCGATGTTTCTGTTGGCCTTCGCCGGTATCCCGCTGACCAGTGGATTCGTCAGCAAGCTCACGGTGTTCAAGGCCGCCGCCCAGGGCGGCGCGATGCCGCTGGTGATCATCGGTGTGATCGCCAGCGGCGTCGCCGCCTATTTCTATGTGCGGGTGATCGTGTCGATGTTCTTCACCGAGCCAACCGACGACACCCCACGCGTGGTGGCGCCGGGCATCTTGAGCAAGGCCGCGATCGCGGTATGTGCCGTGGTCACAGTGGTTTTGGGCATCTTCCCGCAGCCGCTGCTCGACCTGGCCGACCACGCCGCCCAGCTGCTGCACTGATTTGCCGCGGTGTAGGCGTGCCGCCGCGCCCTCGGCGATTGGTTGATCAGGCCCAGCTAGACCCTACGGCCGAATCAGTGCTGGCCATGTTGCTGCCGGCGGTCTGCACCTTTTGCCCGTGGGCGTTGGCCTGCTGGTAAATCACCTGGAAGTTACGGCCCAACTGGGTGATGAACTCCTGGCAGGCCACCGAACCGGCGCCGCCCCAGAAGTCACCGGCGGCCAGCACATCGCGAATGATCGCCACGTGCTCGGCCTCCAGCGAAGCGGCTTGCGCGCGAATGAGGGCACCGTGGGCGTCGATATCGCCGAACTGGTAGTTGATCGTCATCTCCGAAAATTCCTCCTACGCCTGTGCAAAGCCACTAACTGCTCAAGATCTGCTGCGACGCCTGTTCTTGCTGCTCGTAGTTGTTGGCGTCGCGGATCAGACCGTCGCGCACGCCGTGCAGCATGTTCACGATGTTGTTGAAGGCCTGATTCACCTGCCCCATGGTGTCGTAGGAGGTCAGCTGGGCCTGCCCACTCCAGCCGGCGCCGGCGATGTTCTGCGAGGACGCCCACATCTTGCGAGCCTCGTCCGTCACCGTCTGAGCGTGCATCTCAAACCGGCCCGCCATCGCCCGCATCTGGTGCGGGTCGGTCATAAAACGAATTGCCACGACAGCTCTCCTTCCAAAGCGAAGCACGCCTAACTTTCTGCCGCCGCGACGGTTGCAGTGCGTACCCACCATCACCGTCGTGAGCAAGTTTAAAAGATATTAGTATCTAATGCGACATTGGCAATAACTTGGGGTCTGCTTTTGGTGCTGGCGGGGCTAACGCCCGATCAACTCACGAACGGGCGCGTGGCCAAGACGTAAACCGCGAGCGCCCCCAGCGGCGCTACCAGCGGCAACCATGGCAACTGCAACGGGAACGACGTCGCGACCAACCCGGCGAAGGTAAACCCTCCGGCGGCGGCAACTGACGGCCAGCTCCCGATAACGAAACCTGTGGAGGTGTCCCCCGCGTGGCGGCATACCAAGTAGGCAGCAGCGCACAGTCCAGACAGTGCGGCGAACACCTGCGGCGGATTGGCCACCACGATCGTGGCTACCGCCAGCATGACGGCAAGCGTTGCGGCCGGGCGAAACACCATTCCAACACCCACCGCAATCAATGCCACCGCCCCTGCGGCAGCCGCCAGTCCGTGCGATCCAACCGCAGCTAAGCCCATCATCAGTAGGCCGAAACCCGTCGAGATGACACGTGTCACTGCTATCCCCGGAGCCGTCCGCGCACCCGGCGGCGGCGATCTGGCATCACACCCATCGACTGCTCCAAGCTGCGATCCCCTTGCCAGGAAACAATGTCGACGCCGATGGTTGCCATGTCGCGGTACATGGCGGATCGCTGCAGCACCCACATTCGATCCACTAGCGGGTCCTGCTCGCTCTGAAAAGGCGAACTATCGAGAACGTCGACGGCAATCACCACATGACCACGTTTGCGCAGGTCGATCAACGCCAGTGCGAATTCGGTATCCAGCAGCGTGGAGAACGCGATGACGATCGCGCCTGCGGGAACAGCCGCGCGTGGCGCCAGCGTGCCGGTCGTGTTTTCGAATTGGTCGCCGGCACCGAGCACGGTATCGAGCACCCGATAGAACTGGCGCTGCCCGATGTCAGCGCCAAGCCACCGCGGGCGGTTGCCGCCAAGGGCGACGATCCCGGCGCGATCACCGTGTCGCAATGCGGTCTGCACCACCTGAGCCGCGCCGCGAACGACTCGTTCGGTGGCTTCGGTCGCCGGGCCGGCCGGCTGCCGATACGTGTCGATCAGCACCACCACGTCGGCGGCGCGGTCGGTCAATCGCTGCGTTACGTGCAACTGCCTGCGTCGTGCGCTCACCGGCCAGTTCACCGACCGCAGCTGATCCCCGGGCACATAGGGGCGAATGTCGGCGTACTCGACGCCCGGGCCGATATGCCGGGTGATATGGGCACCCAGACGATCGAGCAACTCGGTCTGCGGGATGGGCGTCGACTGCGGCGGCGTCAACGGAAAAACGATGACGTCGGCGGCGTCGACGGTTCCCGTCCCCGCTAGCAACCCACCGCGCGCGACCACGTCGACCCGGGCCCGGATAGGATACCGGCCCCAGCGTTGTGCCACTGCCGCAACCGTTTTGGCTTGAGAATCCGAATCCAGAACTTCGAGCTGCATTCCCCCGACGGCCGAAACCGTAAGCTCGACTGCCGAGGATCCGGTTGCCCCGGCTTCCTCAGTTGCCCACACAGTCAGCCGTGACTGCTCGTTTTCGAAGCATCGCTGCGAGTCGGGTTCCCCTTGAACGTGGATCTTCGGCACTGGGCGCTGCCAGCTGATCGAGCACAGCACGCCGAGCAGCGGCGCCGCGAACGCAATCAGCTGCCACTGAGCGCCGACCACGGCGGCAGCCAGCGCAACCCCGGCACAGGTCGCAATCGCCCGCGTCAGTTGCGATGCGCGCCAGCGGAACTCGACTTCACGACGTTCGATCACGCCGAGCTCATCCGGTCCCCCCACGCGCCCCATAAGTTCGAGGCACCGGCAAGCGCCGCAAGAGTTCGCCGACGACATCAGCGCCCTGAATCTTTCGCACCCACATCTCCGGCCGCAAGGTGATCCGGTGCGCGACCGCCGCAGTGGCGAGCGCCTTGACATCTTCGGGGATCACATAATCCCGACCGAGCAACAGTGCACGGGCACGGGCGAGTTGAACGAGGTCGAGTTCTGCGCGCGGGCTGGCGCCCACGGCGACCTGCGGATGGTGCCGGGTAGCGGTGGCCAGCGACACCACGTAGTGCAAAACGTCCTCGTGCACCGTCACCTGCTCGACCGATTCGCGCATCGCCAGCAGGTCATGCGCGTCCACAACTTGATTGACAATCGGCTCGGCTGAACCGCGTTCGAGACGCCGGCGCAGCATCGAGGTCTCGTCACGCTCGGAGAGGTATCGCAGTTCCAGCCGGATCGCGAACCGATCCAACTGTGCCTCCGGCAACGGATAGGTGCCCTCGTACTCGATCGGATTGTCGGTCGCCAGAACAATGAATGGCGTAGGCAGCTTATGGGTTTCGCCGTCGATGCTCACCTGGCCTTCAGCCATCGCCTCCAGCAAGGCCGCCTGGGTCTTGGGCGGCGTGCGATTGATCTCATCGGCCAGCAGTAAGTTGGTGAAGATGGGCCCGGCGCGGAAGGCAAAGCTGCCCGATTGCATGTCGTAAATCGTCGAGCCGAGCAGGTCCGCGGGCAGCAGATCGGGTGTGAACTGCACCCGGGTGAATCGAAGCCCCAGCGCTGCCGCGAAGGATCTGGCGATCAGTGTCTTGCCGAGGCCGGGCAGATCTTCGATTAGTACGTGGCCGCGCGCGAGGACCGCGGTGAGGATCAGTGTGAGTGCGGAGCGCTTTCCCACCACCACACGTTCGATTTCGTCGAGCACCGCCTCGCAGTGTGCGGTGGTCGTCGCGGCCGGCATCGTTGTCATATCCGCGTCATATCCGAGTCGTGCCTCCTGTCATACCTGTTCCAACTTCCGCAGAATCTCTTCGAGCACCACACGGCCGGGACCGGGTTGGCGGTCACCGGTGCGCGTGACGTTGTTTGGATTAACCCATTCCCACAGTTCGGCGCCAAAAAGCATTTGACCAGTTGCGTGAAACGCTGCCGGATTTTTGGCGTGTCTTTGACCCGTTGTCATTTCGTACCGCCGCGCCAGCATCGGGCGCAGATGCCTGTCCCAGTCGGATCGGGTCGACTCCGACCAACGGATCGTCGTCTCGGTGGTGGAGAGCCAGCGGCGCAACGAATCCCCCAGATCGTCGGGGTCCAGCTCGGCCTCGGGTTCCACCCCGTGTCCCAGAACCCGACGGACGCTGAGCAGCACCAGAGCCAGGGCAACACCCGCCGCCGCCAACACGATCCGACGATCGTGCGCAATCAGCGCCAACAGCTCTGCCCCGACGATGAGGCAAACGCCCAGGGCTATAAGCCTTTTCATACAGTGCTCCGCAATTCCGCCAGGACGAGCCGCAGCACGTTTTCCGCCGCCTCGCGGTGTCCC
>DATIOT010000183.1:0-2118 GCA_035472875.1 Mycobacterium sp. | reverse complement strand
CAGCCCGACGAGGTGTACTGGCCGTCGACCCTAGCTCGCCGGCTGTCGTGGTCGGCGTCTGGTGGGAAGTGTGCGCGTTGGCGGGCGGGTCGTGGGTAGGCTCCGGTCGCGGGTCGCTCGGGGCGGCTGGCCGTCCCGGTCGTGAACCGCGCTGGGCGGTAGGTGCCCCCTTGGGGGGCGTGGACCCCGACGACCGGAGCTGGTGATGACGTTACCTCTGTCTGCTGCGGACGTGCTGGCCGAGCACGTGGTGTTTGAGCTGGATTGCATTGATCGGATGTACTGCAACGCGTACGTGCGCAAGCTGACCTACCCGGGTGGGGTGGCGTCGTTCTTTACCCACCATCGGGGGGCGACGTTCGCCTCGACCTGTTTGGCGGACCCGATCAGCAAGCGGTTTGTCGCCGCCATCCACCGGCTCGCTGCCGACCGCGAGATCTCGGTGGTGCGCTTTGAGAAGGGGCAGCGCAAGGACGACGTGGCCCACGAGCACCTGGCCGAGTTTGGCGATCAGGAGGGGATCTACCTGATCGGGGTGGCCCAGGAGAAGATCAACACGTTCCGGACCGAGAAGCGGCGCAACCCGGAGACCGGGGCGCGCTACCCGTGGATCGTGGCCGCCACCGCGCTGGTCAACCAGTACTACCTGTACGGCCAGGACGTCGACTTCGGCCCGTTCTTCATCAAGTTCTCCAGCTACTTCCCGTACGGGGCGCGGCTGTGCCTCAACGGCCATCACTGGGCCCAACGCCAAGCCCAGGCGGCCGGGCTCGCGTTCTGCGAGCTGGACAACGGGTTTGTCGGCTGCGATGACCCTGCCGCGCTGCAGCGGATCTGCGACCGGCTGTCAGCGGCCAAGATCGACGCGTTCTTTCGCAAGTGGCTGGCCCGGCTGCCGCACCCGTTCACCGGCGCTGATCGCCGGGCTGGCTATCGCTATGAGCTGTCGGTCCTGCAGGCCGAGTTCTCGCGCACCCAGGTGCTGGACCGCCCCCAGTCCGGCCGCGTGTTCTTTGAGCAGCTCATCCGCGACAACCTCGATCTCGGCCGCCCCGACAAGGTCAGCCTCATCTTCGGCCGCCAAGTCCGCACCCGCGGACGCCGTCGGACACCGTCGCGGTTTCGCACCCGGGTCATCACCGCTGATGTCACCCCATCGATCCACGTCGACTACAAGCACTCCAAGATCAAGCAGTACCACAAGCTCGGCCGGGCGATCCGGACCGAGACCACGATCAACGACACCCGCGACTTCGCCATCGGCAAACGGTTGAGGAACCTGCCCGCGCTGCGGCAGGTCGGCTTTCAAGCCAACCGGCGTCTGCTCGCCACCCAACGGCTCGGCCACGACCCGATCGCCGCCGCCCGGGTGTTCACCTCCGTCACCGAGCCAGTCACCGTCGGTGACACCCGCATCGCCGGGCTGCGGTTCGGCGACCCCCGCGCCATGGCCCTGCTATCGCTACTGGCCGTATTCCGCCTGTCCGTCCGGGGGTTCACCAACCGCGAGCTGCGCCAGCACCTCGCGCCCCTGCTGGGACTCCTCCCCGGCACCATGACCGCCGGACAGGCCACCTACGACCTCCGACGATTGCGCACCCACGGCCTCATCCACCGCATCCCCCACACCAACCGCTACCTGCCCACCACCGACGGCCTGCGCGCCGCCCTGCTGTTCACCCAGACCCACACCCGGCTGCTCGGCCCGGCGCTGGCCGCCGCCGCCGACCCGCTCGCGGACTTCCCACGATTACACCGACAACTCAACCAACTTCAAGCCGCTCTTGACGATCACGCCCAACACCAAGGACTCGCCGCCTGAGAACTTGACTCAAACTTCAACCCCGGCTCGGGTCAAGGACCCTAGCTCTGATCGCCGGACTCCTCCTCGCATCTCCGAATGTTCTGCGCTCGTGTAGCAGGCGCCTGCCCCACCGCTCCGACCGGCCCCACCGCACCGACCGGATTCCTTGCGTCTCGATGGGCGCACCCGCTTGCGCCATGAGTTCTGAAAAACTCGCCTCGTGCCAGCTCCCAGCGTCCGCAATCATCTCGCCGCCCTGATCGACGCCATCCTTCCGACGATCTCGGGCAGCCCGAATCGCGTCATCCGGTTGG
>DATIOT010000182.1:0-10950 GCA_035472875.1 Mycobacterium sp. | reverse complement strand
TGGACACCGGCTCCACGATGGTGAGGGTTATGGCCGTGGCGATGGCAGCGTCCACCGCGCTTCCGCCCCGCGCGAGCATTCGAAGACCCGCTTGGGCGGCAAGCGGTTGTGAGGTGCACACAACGTTTGCGGCCAGGATGGGCTTTCGCGGCCAGGCGTAGGGGAAGCTCCAACCGAAAGGTGTGGTCACTGTCGGATCGTCGCACGAGTTTCCGTGCACGCCTAACGCGGCTGCGGGTGGATCAGACGGCTTATGCCGTCAGCAGCGGCGCCATCCAGGTCAGTTCGGCCGGCAGCTGTGAGCTCCAGAACCCCGCATTGTGGCCGCCGGGCGAGAAACCGCCGGCGGGCGGGTTGGGTAGTTGAGCGATGAACTGCTTTGTCGCGGCGTAGAACGGATCGCTGTCGCCGCAATCCACCCGGATCGGGATCGACGCCAGCGCGGGCATTCCGAACACCGAGTTCGCCGAAAAGTCGTTGGCCCCGTCGAATGCACCGGGTGCGGCCGCGCCGGGAGACAGCCACAGCGCCGGGCTCACCGCGCAGATTGCCGCAGTACGTGCGGGGCCCAACCGGCCGCCGAGCAGCAATGCACCGTAGCCGCCCATCGACCAGCCCAACAACGCCACCCGCGAGGTGTCCAGACGCTGGTTGTCCAGCATCGGAATCAGCTCGTTGAGCACCATGGCCCCGGCGTCTTCGCCGGAAGCCCTTTTGTGCCAATAACTACCGCCGCCGTCGACGGCGACCACCGCAAACGGCGGCAGCCCGGCGTTGACGGCCTGGGCCAGGCCCTGCTCGACACCGCCGGCCATCACAGTGGACGCGTCACTGCCCTTGCCATGCAGCGCGATCACCGGTCGCAGCGCCTTGGTCTGGCCCGGCGGACGCGCGATCGCCCAGTTGGTCGATATTCCGCCGCGCGCTGCCGATACGAAAGATCCGGTCGTCATGGTTGGCGCTGCCTGAGCCGAGGGAGCCGGCTCAAGCGGTGCGGTAGGCGGCGGCGACAACGGAACCTGGGTACCCGCCGTCGACGCCGGCATGGCCCGTGATGTTCGGGGCTGCACGAGCATGTCAAGCGCATAGGCGCCGACCGCACCGGCCGCCGCGCTGGCCCCGAGACCGAGCAGGGCGCGTCGGCTCAAGTCGGGCATGGGCGCCATCATGCCATGGCCGTTTGGCCGAAATGGCATCGCAGTACCACTTTGGCTGGCACCATGGCTACTCGTGACAGCAGCGGCAGTTACTCCGAAAGGAGAACGGCGGCGATATGCGCTCGTGAGCGCCGCCGCCGAGCTGCTTGAGGAAGGCGGATTCGAAGCGGTGCGTCACCGGGCGGTCGCTCATCGGGCCGGCCTGCCGTTGGCGTCCACCACGTATTACTTTTCGTCTCTTGACGATTTGATCGCACGCGCGGTCGAACACGTCGGGATGATCGAGGTGGCGCAGCTGCGGGCCCGGGTCCACGCGTTGTCCCGACGGCGCCGTGGGCCCGAGACCACCGCTGAGGTGTTGGTTGACCTGCTTGTGGAGGACGTGTCCGGTCCGGGACTCACCGAGCAGCTGATATCGCGATATGAGCGACATATCGCCTGTACCCGGCTGCCCGCGTTGCAAGAGACCATGCGACGCAACCTGCGGCAGCGCGCCGAGGCCGTGGCCGAGGCCATCGAGCGATCGGGCCGATCCGTACATATCGAGCTGGTCCGCACGCTGATCTGTGCGGTCGACGGTTCGGTTGTTTCCGCCCTGGTCGAGGGGGGAGATCCGCGCGCGGCTGCGCTGAGGACGGTAGTCGATCTCATCGACGTGCTGGCACCCATCGACGAGCGGCCTGTGCCGATCTGAACCGGTCGTAATTACGGACGGACCAGGTTCGGAGGCAGCGAAGGCGTGACGATGTACCCCGTGGCGAGGTCCCCATAGATCGTGACACCGGCCGGGCAGCGCTGGGCGTATAGCGCCACATAAGCGCAGACGACGGCGTCGACGGGATCCTCGGCGCGGCGCAGATCGCTCTTGCGTTGCGCGGTGACCACCACCCGGCGCAGCCCGACCCAATCATCATGACCGGCGACACGCAACGGAACTGCAGCGCGGGCGAGCTCCTCGACGCCGTCCATCAGCAGTAGCAGCTCCGATTTCAGCTGGTCGAGGCTACGACCGGGTTTGGCTTTGTACTTCAAAGTCCGCGCCAGCCGGAACAGCACCACCGTTGCCGGGTGCGGATACACCTCGATGGCGCGCCGCGCAGTCGATGACCGCGGGTCCATATCGAGGCCCAGCGCATGAGCCAATCGCGCCGCGCGCGGAACGTCGGCGAACTCGGGTTTCCCAGTGTTAGCCGGATGCGCGCCGGCCTCGAACCTCCGGAAGTCACGGTTGAGCGCTGTCTCGGCTGGCCGCTGGCCGGTGCGGTTGGTCACCACCAGCGGGGCATCGAAGCCGACCAGGCAATCGCCCTGCACGTACGGTTGCAAGGCGTCCAGCACCGCCGCGTCGTCGCGGACAGCGCCGATGTGCACCAGACGGCCGTCAGCGTCGACGACCGCAACCCCGGTCGGATTGCGACCGGCCCAGGCCAGGTCCACGCCGGCGAAGTACATCCGCATAGGGTATTGCGGCCGCGCGGGCGACGATGCGGGCCACGGAGCGAGGGTCTCCGCTCGCGGGGGAGAGCCGCGCGATCAGGCTGCACCCGACCGTAAGCTGTGTGTTTGTGAGCATTCCGAATGTGCTGGCCGCCCGGTACTCCAGCGCCGAGATGGTCGCGATCTGGTCGCCGGAGGCCAAGGTGGTCGCGGAGCGGCGGCTGTGGCTGGCCGTGCTTCGGGCGCAGGCCGAACTGGGCGTAGACGTTCCCCCCGAAGCGATCGGCGACTACGAACGGGTGCTCGAGGATGTGGACATCGCCTCGATCGCGGCCCGGGAACGAGTGCTGCGCCACGACGTCAAGGCCCGCATCGAGGAATTCAACGCGCTGGCCGGTCACGAGCAAGTGCATAAGGGGATGACCAGCCGCGACCTGACTGAGAACGTGGAGCAGCTGCAGATCCGGCGGTCGCTGGAACTGGTCTTCTCTCACGGGGTCGCGGTGGTGGCGCGGATTGCCGAGCGGGCGGTGACCTACCGCGATCTGGTGATGGCCGGACGCAGCCACAACGTCGCCGCGCAGGCAACGACTTTGGGCAAGCGGTTCGCGTCCGCGGCACAAGAAACGCTGATCGCGTTGACCAGGCTGCGCGAGTTGATCGACCGCTACCCGCTGCGCGGGATCAAGGGCCCGATGGGCACCGCACAGGACATGCTCGACCTGCTGGGCGGCGATGCCGCCAAGCTGGCTGAACTCGAGCGGCGCGTAGCCGAATTCCTAGGCTTCACAACAGTTTTGACCAGCGTCGGGCAGGTATATCCGCGTTCGCTGGACCACGACGTGATCTCCGCGCTGGTGCAGCTCGGCGCCGGACCGTCGTCGCTGGCCCACACCATCCGGCTGATGGCCGGGCACGAACTCGTCACCGAGGGCTTCGCGCCAGGACAGGTTGGGTCCTCGGCGATGCCGCACAAAATGAACACCCGCAGTTGTGAACGGGTCAATGGGCTGCAGGTGGTGCTGCGCGGCTACGCCTCGATGGCGGCCGAACTGGCGGGCGCGCAGTGGAACGAGGGCGACGTGTTCTGCTCGGTGGTGCGCCGAGTAGCCTTGCCGGACAGCTTCTTTGCTATCGACGGGCAGATCGAGACGTTCTTGACGGTACTCGACGAGTTCGGCGCCTACCCGGCGGTGATCCAGCGTGAACTGGACCGCTATTTGCCGTTCCTGGCCACCACCAAGGTGTTGATGGCGGCAGTGCGCGCCGGCATGGGGCGCGAGGCCGCCCACCATGTGATCCGCGAACACGCGGTCGCGACGGCGCTGAACATGCGAGAACGTGGCGCCGAGCCCGACCTGCTGGACCGATTGGCTGCCGATCCGCGGCTGCCGCTGGACCGCGCAGCATTGGACGGCGCACTGGCCGACAAGAAGGCGTTCACCGGCGCCGCCGGCGATCAGGTCGACGAGGTGGTCGCGATGGTGGACACGCTGGTGGGTCGTTACCCCGATGCGGCCAAGTACACGCCGGGCGCGATCTTGTGACTCTCGCCGGTGCGCTCTCGAGGATCGACTTCACCGATCTGGACAACTTCGCCAACGGATTTCCGCACGAGCTGTTCGCCGTCCATCGGCGGGAGGCACCGGTGTACTGGCACGAGCCGACCGACAACACTCCCGACGGAGAGGGCTTCTGGTCCGTCGCCACGCATGCGGAAACGCTTGAGGTGCTGCGCGATCCGGTGACGTACTCGTCGGTCACCGGAGGCTCGCGACCGTTCGGTGGCACGTTGCTGCAAGACCTGGCCATCGCGGGTCAGGTGCTCAACATGATGGACGATCCGCGACATTCGCAGATTCGACGGCTGGTCAGCTCCGGGCTGACACCGCGGATGATCCGGCTCGTCGAAGACGACCTGCGGGCCCGGGCGCGCCGCCTGCTGGACGCGGTGGTGCCGGACAAACCGTTCGACTTCCTGGTCACGATCGCCGCTGAACTGCCGATGCAGATGATCTGCATCTTGCTGGGAGTGCCGGAATCCGAACGACATTGGCTGTTCGAGGCCATCGAGCCGCAATTCGACTTCGGCGGCTCGCGCAGGGCGTCCCTTTCGCAGCTGTCGGTCGAGGAGGCCGGGTCGCGGATGTACACATATGGACAAGAGCTGATCGCGTCGAAGCGTGCTGAACCGACCGACGACATGTTGTCGGTCGTCGCCAACGCGACTCTCGACGACGTGGATGCGCCAGCGCTGTCGGATCTCGAGCTGTACCTGTTCTTCAGTCTGCTGTTCAGCGCCGGTGCGGAGACGACGCGTAACGGGGTCGCGGGCGGGCTGCTGGCATTGGCCGACCATCCGGAGCAATTGCACGCGCTGCGTCGGGATTTCGACATGCTGCCGACGGCGGTCGAGGAGATAGTTCGGTGGACCTCGCCGTCGCCGTCCAAGCGGCGCACCGCCACCCGCGACGTCACGCTCGGCGGACAGTCGATCGAGGCGGGACAGAAGGTACAGATCTGGGAGGGTTCGGCCAACCGCGATGCCGACGTGTTCGACCACGCCGACGAGTTCGACATCACCCGAAAACCCAACCCGCACCTGGGCTTCGGCCAAGGTGTGCACTACTGCCTGGGAGCCAACCTGGCCCGGCTGGAACTGCGCGTCCTGTACGAGGAACTGCTGTCGCGCTTCGGCACCGTGCGAGTTGTGCAGCCCGTCGAATGGACTCGCAGCAATCGCCATACTGGCATCCGGCACCTAGTCGTGGAACTGCTTGAGGGACAGTGACGTTCCGGCTCGCCGAGGTCGAGCCGTCACCCGATGTGTTTGCCGCGGTGATGGCAACCGGAATCTTGTCCATCGCCGCGGGTAACCACCATTACCGTCAAATCAGCGATGCGATGGGCATTCTTGCATCTCTGGGTCTGGTGGTTCTTATTGCCCTGGTGATTGTCACACGCCGGTTTGCGCACTGGGATCTCAAGGATCCTGATGTCACGTTGCGACTGTTCACATTTGTCGCCGCGTGTGCGGTGCTGGACAGCCGGCTGGCATCTCAGCCTGTGTTGGTGCAGGCGCTGGGCGTGGTGGCGCTGGCGTCCTGGCTGGTGCTGATCGTGCTCAGCGCGCGCAATATGTCGGCGTGTGCGTGGTCGCAGTTACGTGACCAAGCGCACGGCGCGTGGGTACTGGCCAGCGTGGGCACCTCGGGTCTGGCGATCGTCGCCGCCAAGGTGGCCCGGTACACCCCCTTGCACTGGTCGCTCGCAATGGCCGTACCGGTTTGGGTGGCGGCGCTGTGCATCTACGGCCTGATGACTTGGCTGATCCTGTGGCGCTCCGTCACCGAGCGGCACGACCGTGCAGGCTTCGAGCCCGATACCTGGATCTTGATGGGCGGCCTGGCGATTGCGACGCTGGCCGGCGACAACATTCACACCCTGGCTCCCGCCTGGCTGGCCGGGCCGGTGCTCGTGGTAACCATCGTGACCTGGGTGATGGCCACCCTGTGGATACCGCCGCTGGTCTACTTCGGCCTGCACCGGATCAGCCGACGCCCGGACATGCTGCACTTCGCGGGGGTGTGGTGGGCGTTCGTCTTCCCGCTGGGCATGTACTCCGCGGCCAGTTACACCATGGCGGCCGAAATCGGACAGCGGTCGTTGATCACCGTTTCGCTGGTCTTCTTCTGGGACGCGTTGGCGGCGTGGCTGATTGTGATCGGTGCCGGGATGCTGCTTGTGGTGCGCGGTCGTGGGTGAACCTGTCGTTAGCGCGCACGAATCGTGATCCCGGCCGACCGCAGTTCGAGCGCGGCCAGTGCCCGGATGGTGACGGGGTCCTCTCGGCGCCACCCACCGACCGGGTCCGCGCTGACGGCGGTCAGTTTGCGTGGTGGCCGGTTCGCCAGTGCCCGCAGCGCCAGCAGTTGCTCGCCGGCCGGAGTAGCGGCCAGGGCGGTCACCGTCCATTTGCGCCGGAAGAACCGGAGCCGCAGGAACAGCCACGGCACGACCGCTATCAGGATCGGGAGCGCCACGACCGCCATCGCAAGCAAAACCGCGAGCCAGCTCGCGGTGGTGTCCAGGTCATGTCCGGCGCCCGCAATGTCGAGGGCAGCCTCGCTGGCAGCGGTAAGCGGCTTGCTGACAGCATCGCCCACCAGCGGAATATGCTGCGCGCCATGGCCAGCTGACGCCAGGTTGCCGGCGATACCGTGCGCGCCGCTTTCGACTTGCCGGCCGGCTTCCGCAATTGTCGAGATAGCATCGTAAACGGCCATACCGACGAGCAGCCAGACCGCAGTCCACACAACGACGGCGAAATCGCTGAACAATTGGGCCAGCAGCCGGGCGGGTCTGGTGGAGTAGGGCAACAACCGCGATGTCATAGTGATGATCCCAGCACAGTGCTGGTTTTGGGGCGCCCGATAGGCTGACCCGATGCGTCCTGCATTGTCCGACTACCAGCATCTGGCCAGCGGCAAGGTCCGTGAGCTGTACCGCGTCGACGACGAGCACCTGCTGCTGGTCGCGACCGACCGGATCTCTGCGTACGACTACGTCCTGGACAGCACGATTCCGGACAAGGGCCGCATCCTAACCGCAATGAGCTTGTTTTTCTTCGGCCTCGTCGACGCCCCTAACCACCTGGCCGGCCCACCCGACGACCCACGTATCCCCGACGAGGTGCTTGGCCGCGCCCTGGTGGTGCGGCAGCTCGAGATGCTTCCCGTTGAATGTGTGGCACGCGGTTATCTGACCGGCTCAGGATTGCTCGACTACCAGGCGACTGGGAAGGTCTGCGGTATCACGTTGCCGCCGGGTCTGGTCGAGGCCAGCAAGTTCGCCACTCCGCTGTTCACCCCGGCGACGAAAGCCGCGCTGGGGGACCACGATGAGAACATTTCGTTTGCCAGGGTGATCGAGATGGTGGGCGCGGTGCACGCCAACCAGCTGCGCGACCGTACGCTGCAGATTTATGTTCAGGCCGCCGATCATGCCCTGACAAGGGGAATCATCATCGCGGACACCAAGTTCGAGTTCGGCACCGACCGCAACGGCAACCTGGTGCTGGCCGACGAAATCTTCACACCGGATTCCTCACGGTACTGGCCGGCCGAGGATTACCGGGCGGGTGTGGTGCAGACCAGTTTCGACAAGCAGTTCGTTCGCAACTGGCTCACCAGTCCCGAGTCCGGCTGGGACCGCCACGGCGCGCAACCTCCGCCACCGCTTCCGGACGACATCATCGATGCCACTCGCGACCGTTACATCAATGCCTACGAACGGATTTCCGGCATGAGCTTCGGTGATTGGATCGGTCCGGGCGCATGACGGAGTTTATTGCAGTGACGCCTTTACCGCCTGTCGCCAAGCGGGTGGAGACCCGGCGGGAGTACCACGGTGACGTCTTCATCGACCCGTACGAGTGGCTGCGTGACAAGGCCGACCCTGAAGTCATCGCCTACCTCGAGGCCGAGAACGACTACGTCGATCAGGCGACTGCTCACCTTGAACCGTTGCGGCAGCAGATTTTCGACGAGATCAAAGCGCGCACCAAGGAAACTGATCTGTCGGTGCCGACTCGACAAGGCGACTGGTGGTACTACGCCCGCACCTTCGAAGGAAAGCAGTACCGTGCCCAATGTCGTTGTCCAGTAGCCGACCCCGGTGACTGGAACCCGCCGACCCAAGACGAGAGCACGGAAATCCCCGGTGAACAAATTTTGCTCGACTCGAATGTCGAGGCCGAGGGACACGACTTCTTCGCGCTGGGCGCCGCCATGGTCAGCCTGGATGCCAATCTGTTGGCCTACTCTGTTGATACCGTTGGCGACGAAAGATATACGCTGCGGTTCAAGGACTTACGCACTGGCGAAATGTATCCTGACGAGATCGCCGATATCGGCGCCGGAGTGACCTGGGCTGCTGACAACCGCACGGTCTACTACGTGACCTTGGACGCGGCCCACCGTCCCGACAAGGTGTGGCGGTATCGGCTGGGCTCTGGCGAGCCGTCGGAGCTGGTGTATCACGAAGCCGACGAACGCTTCTGGCTCGGGGTGGGGCTGACCAGAAGTGAGGCCTACGTGTTCATTGCCTCGGGTTCGTCCATCACCTCCGAGCTCCGCTACGCGAACTCCGCTGATCCCCATGCAGAGTTCACCGTCGTGCTGCCACGACGTGAAGGTGTCGAGTATTCGGTGGAGCACGCGGTAGTCGGGGGACAAGATCGATTCTTGATCCTGCACAACGACGGTGCGGTGAACTTCACGCTCACCGAGGCACCCGTCAGTGATCCAGCGCAGCAGCGCACCCTGATCCCGTACCGCGATGATGTTCGGCTCGACGGCGTGGATGCCTTCGCCGGCCATCTGGTGGTCAGTTACCGGCGTGAGGCGCTGCCCCGGATCCAGCTGTGGCCCATCGACTCCGCCGGCGGATACGGTGAGCCCGAAGAGATCTCGTTCGAATCCGAGCTGATGTCATCCGGCCTGGGTGGCAATCCGAACTGGGAGTCGCCGAAACTGCGGATCAAAGCAGGGTCCCTTGTCACTCCGCTGCGAATCTACGACATCGACTTGGCTACCGGTGAGCGCACCTTATTGCGTGAGCAACCCGTACTTGGCGAGTATCGGCACGCTGACTACGTGGAGCGGCGCGACTGGGCGCAAGCAGACGACGGCACCCGGGTCCCGGTGTCGATCGTGCACCGCGCCGATACCGAGTTCCCGGCGGCCACGCTGCTTTACGGCTACGGTGCCTACGAGATTTGCACGGATCCAAGCTTTTCCATCGCACGGTTGTCGCTGCTGGACCGGGGCATGGTGTTCGTCATCGCCCACGTCCGCGGTGGCGGAGAGATGGGCCGGCTGTGGTATGAGCACGGCAAGCTACTGCAGAAGAAGAACACGTTCACCGACTTCGTCGCGGTGGCAAAGCATTTAGTGGACTCGGGACTGACCCGACCGCAAGAGCTGGTGGCATTGGGCGGCAGCGCGGGTGGTCTGTTGATGGGCGCGGTGGCCAACTTGGCACCGGATCTCTTTGCCGGAATCCTGGCGCAGGTTCCGTTCGTCGACCCATTGACCACGATCTTGGATCCTTCGTTGCCGCTGACCGTCACCGAGTGGGACGAATGGGGAAACCCGTTGAGTGACAGCAAAGTCTACTCTTACATGAAGTCGTATTCGCCTTACGAGAACGTCGAGACCAAGCGGTACCCCGCGATCCTGGCGATGACGTCACTGAATGACACCAGGGTCTACTACGTGGAGCCGGCCAAGTGGGTCGCGGCGTTGCGGCACGCCAATGCTGATGGCAATCCGGTGCTGCTCAAGACTCAGATGGCGGCGGGCCATGGCGGGGTCAGTGGTCGCTACCGGGCATGGGAAGAAGCCGCTTTCCAGTACGCGTGGCTGCTAGCCGCTGCCGACGGCGACCGCTATGGCGGCCGCCAGGAAAACGATCTCGGTAGCGGTGCGCAGGGGTAGCTGCGTCGTCATCGACTTCGGTGGATTGGGCATCCGGGAGGCGTAGACGTTAGCCGGGAACATGGCCAGCATCAGCACCAGCAGGCACACGGCCGCCGCCACCCGGGTCACGGGCAGCAACAGGCCCGCCGCGCCCAGCAGCTCGAGCACGCCGGTGACGATGACCAGCAGTCCGGGCGCGGGCAATCGGGGCGGCACGATCGCGATGAGGTCGCGGCGCAGCGGCGGCGCGAAGTGCGCGATCCCGGTGAGGACGAACATCGCCGCGAGCCCGACGGCGATCGCGGCGGTCCAGCCGTTGACGTAGTCGACGCCAAGCAAGCCGACGATCCGGGCGAGGATGCTGCCCACCAGCAGCGTGATCAGCGGAGCCATCCCGACCCTCCAATCTAGACAGTGACAAGATTCGTAGAACCCAAGCTACCCACCGATCTAGTCACTGTCAAGATTCCTCGGTACGCTGGTTCTATGAACCGGCCGAACTACCACCACGGCGACCTGCGTGCGGCGATCCTGACCGAAGCCGCGCGCCTGGTGGCTGAGCGTGGCGCGGAGCAGGTGTCACTGCGCGAGTTGGCCCGGGGCGCGGGTGTGTCACATGCCGCGCCGGCGCACCACTTCACTGACCGACGGGGGCTATTCACCGCACTGGCTACGGAGGGCTTTCGGCTGCTTGCCAAGGCACTTGTCGACGCCCGGGGCCACTTCGCCGATGCGGCCCTGGCCTATGTGCGGTTTGCCATCGAGCATCCCGGTCACTACCAGGTGATGTTCAACAAGTCGTTGCTTGATGTCTCAGACACCGAACTGGCAGCCGCCGAGGCCGCTGCCGGTGCCGAACTTTCTCACGGAGTCGC
>DATIOT010000181.1:0-2155 GCA_035472875.1 Mycobacterium sp. | reverse complement strand
CCGCCGAACGCGGCGGCGGGCAGCCCACCGCTCATCACCTTGCCGAAGGTGAACAGGTCGGCGTCCACAGGATCGATTCCGTACCAACCGCTTCGGCTGACCCGAAATCCCGTCATCACCTCGTCGATGATCAGCAGCGCGCCGTGCTCGGCGGTGATCGCACGCAACGCCGCGTTGTAACCCGGCGCGGGCGGGACGACGCCCATGTTGCCCGGGCTGGCTTCGGTGATCACCGCAGCAATCTGGTCGCCGAACTGCGCGAAGGTCTGTTGTAGCGCGTCAATGTCGTTGTACGGCAAGACAATCGTGTCGGCGGCGGTAGCCCCCGTAACGCCGGGTGATGACGGCAGGCCCAGCGTCGCGACCCCGGAGCCGGCGTCGGCTAGCAGCGCGTCGACGTGCCCGTGGTAGCACCCGGAGTACTTGACGATCTTGGCGAGGCCGGTGAACCCGCGGGCCAGCCGCACCGCGCTCATGGTGGCCTCGGTGCCGGAGTTGACCAGACGAATCCGCTGCACCGGTGACATCCGGTCGATGATCTCGGCGGCCAACTCGGTCTCGGCGGGCGTCGGCGCCCCAAAGGACAGCCCCGTACTCGCGGCCTGGGCGACCGCCTCCACCACCGCCGGGTGCGCGTGGCCGAGAATCATCGGCCCCCACGAGCAGACCAGGTCGACGTAGCGGTTGCCGTCGGCGTCGGTGAGCCAGCAGCCGTGGGCTTCGGTGATGAAACGCGGCGTGCCGCCGACCGCCTTGAACGCCCGCACCGGCGAGTTCACCCCCCCGGGAATTACCGCGCAAGCGTCGTCGAAGAGCTTCGCCGAGATGGCCGTACCAGACACGTCCACCAGTGTCCCAGCCGCGGGGAGCGGGTTCACTACAGGGTGTAGTTGTCGGCA
Organism: Mycobacterium sp.; assembly: GCA_035472875.1. GTDB lineage: Bacteria > Actinomycetota > Actinomycetes > Mycobacteriales > Mycobacteriaceae > Mycobacterium. Next base: position 1,256 of record DATIOT010000181.1, on the reverse strand, counting down.
ACACTGGCCACGCCAGCCCCGCCTGCACCGTCAACTTGGGGTGGGACGAATTTGAAAAGCGATGCGCATGCGATATCACCGCCGTGGCGAGGCCGATTGATATCGCATATGGCGAAAGTCCCGGGACGAGCCGCGCCGCCGTGGACATTGGAACAATCGACGGATGATCCGGCAATCGGCCAGCGAAATCGCCCTCGCCGCCGTCGGAGCCGTCCGCGACGATCCCGCGGGGCGGCTGACCCTGATGCGCAGCCAATACCGCGTCCCACCGGATGTGGATCGCGGCTATCTTCCCTACCGACAGGCCGCGTCGGCGTTCATGCGGTGGCAGCTGCGGCGGGGACTGCTCAACCCGATCGACGCGCCCAGGCCGGGAAGTCCGTGGTGGCGGGCGATCAACGAGCGCCTGCTCTACGACGGCAGCGAAGCCCGCGCGCTGGCCTTCGGCCATCCCGGGCCGCCGAGCTCACCCGCGGTCGCGGCCTGGCTGGAGTTCATTCGACACCCCGAGGCCGCCCGTTGGTATCGGGCGCACAACATGAGCGTCGTCGGCGGCTATCTGGAAAACGAACACCTGGCGGCGCGCGAGGGTCGCATCGAACGGTTCTTCATCAACCTGGTGCTGATTCGGGTGCTGTACACCCACGCGATGGTGGCCGCGCCGCGGCTGGCGCTGGGCTGGCTGGCGCCGGCCGGCCGGTTGCTCGGCGATCCACGGCTGGGCATGACCGCCGTCTTCCTCTCGCTGTCGCGAGTGCTGCCCGACCGCTATCCGCTCGGTGACGACATCGCGCCTTACGCACAGGCCGAAAACGGATTCGGTCATCTGCTCGACGTCGGCGTCATAACGCCCAGGGTGGAACCTCTCTACGGATGGTCGGCCACCGAGCTGAACACTCCGGGCCTACGGCAGCTGCTGTCCGGCCAAACGCCCTGCTACGCCTGGCCTTCCAGTGACCGGCAGCCGTGGAACCCGGCCCCGTCGCGGCTGGCCCGGCTGTCGCGAAGGCTGGTGCCCGTCAGGGCATCGCCTCGGTGAGCGCGAACACGGGATGGTCGGCCGGGTCGGGCAACTTGCGAAAGTAGCCCTCGACCGCTCGACCGGCCTTGTGCTGGTAGGCAGTCAGGATCGGCTGGCGCTGCGGCGCAGGCACCTCTTGCGCGGTGTACGTCACGGCACCGGACTTGGTGGCCAGCGTGACGGTCGGATTGGCGCGGACGTTTTTGACCCACTGCGACTCACCGCGAGTGGAAAC
>DATIOT010000180.1:0-4272 GCA_035472875.1 Mycobacterium sp. | reverse complement strand
CGGACTCCTCGCCACCCGCGGCCCGTCCAGCCTCTGTGCTGGTCGCCGTGGTGCCCAACGCGCCACTGCGGCGCGGACGTGTGCCCGACGGCCGCTCGCGGCGCGGACGCTCGGCACCCGCCGGCGCGGCGGCGGCCAATTCGCGCTTGCCACCGACTATGTCGCCCTTGTAGATCCACACCTTCACGCCGATTCGGCCGAAGGTGGTCTTGGCCTCGTACAGGCCGTAGTCGATATCCGCGCGCAGGGTGTGCAGCGGCACGCGGCCCTCGCGGTAGAACTCCGAGCGGCTCATATCGGCGCCGCCGAGGCGGCCCGAGCACTGCACGCGGATGCCCTTGACGTTGGGCTGGCGCATCGCCGACTGGATGGCCTTACGCATCGCGCGGCGGAACGCCACCCGGTTACTCAACTGCTCGGCGACGCCCTGGGCCACCAATTGTGCTTGCGACTCAGGGTTTTTGACCTCGAGGATGTTGAGCTGAACCTGCTTTCCGGTCAGCTTTTCCAGGTCGGCACGGATCCGGTCGGCCTCGGTGCCGCGACGGCCGATCACGATGCCGGGACGGGCTGTGTGGATGTCTACCCGGACCCGGTCGCGGGTGCGTTCGATCTCCACGTCGGCGATCCCGGCGCGCTCCAGACCGCTGGACAGCAGCCGACGGATCGCGACATCTTCCTTGACGTACTCGGCGTACTGCTTGTCGGCGTACCAGCGCGACTTCCAGTCGGTGGTAATGCCCAGCCGGAAGCCATGCGGATTGATCTTCTGGCCCACTAGTCTGAGCCTCCCTTCGCTTCAGAAGTCTCAGAAGCTGCCTTCGAAGTAGCCTCAGCGGGCTTGGTTTCTTTAGCCTCCGCGGATTTCGCCGGCGCCTTCTTGGCGGGCGTTTTTGCGGCCGTCTTGGCCTCGGATTTGGCTGCAGCCTTCTTGGCCGGCGCTTTGTTGGCAGGTGCCTTCTTCGCCGGCGCTTTCGCGGCGGCCTTGCTGGCCTCGGCGCGACGCGCCCTCGTCGACTTGGCCGACCGCTCATCCTTGGCCGGCCGGCTTTCCAACACGACGGTGATGTGGCTGGTACGCCTGCGGATGCGGAACGCGCGGCCCTGGGCGCGCGGACGGATGCGCTTGGCGGTCGGGCCCTCGTCGGCGTAGACAGTGGCGACCACCAAAGTCGCCGGGTCCAGCCCGTTGTTGTTCTGCGCGTTGGCCGCGGCGCTGGCGATCACCTTGGCCACCGGTTCACTGGCGGCCTGCGGCGCCCAGCGCAAAATATCGAGCGCGTCGGCCACCGACCTGCCACGCACCAGGTCGATTACGCGGCGCGCCTTTCTCGGCGACACCCGCACAAACCGTGCCTTGGCGACCGCCGAAGGAAATTCAGTAGTGGTGCTCATCGGCGCTTGGCCTTTCGGTCGTCCTTGATGTGCCCCTTGAAGGTTCGTGTCGGCGCGAACTCACCCAGCTTGTGGCCCACCATCGCCTCGGTGACGAACACCGGGACATGCTTACGCCCGTCGTGCACCGCAAAGGTGTGGCCGATAAAGTCCGGGATGATCGTGGAACGCCGCGACCAGGTCTTGATGACCTGCTTGGTGTTCTTCTCGTTCTGGACGTCGACCTTCTTGAGCAGGTGGTCGTCGACGAACGGGCCCTTCTTCAAGCTGCGTGGCATGGCTACTCCTGAAACTTCCTACCGCGAGTGCTTCTTGCCGGTGCGCCGGCGTCGGACGATGAGCTTGTTACTGGCCTTGTTCGGATGGCGGGTGCGGCCCTCGGGCTGACCCCACGGGCTGACCGGGTGACGGCCACCGGAGGTCTTACCCTCACCACCGCCGTGCGGGTGGTCCACCGGGTTCATGACCACACCGCGGACCGACGGGCGCTTGCCCTTCCACCGCATACGACCGGCCTTGCCCCAGTTGATGTTTGCCTGCTCGGCATTGCCCACCTCGCCGACGGTTGCCCGGCAGCGCACGTCGACCCGGCGGATCTCACCGCTGGGCATACGAAGCGATGCGTAGCTGCCCTCCTTGCCGAGCAGCTGGATGCTCGACCCGGCCGACCGCGCGAGCTTGGCGCCACCGCCCGGCCGCAGCTCCACCGCGTGGATCAAGGTACCGGCCGGGATGTTGCGCAACGGCAGGTTGTTGCCGGGCTTGATGTCGGCGTTGGCGCCGGATTCCACCACGTCACCCTGCGAGAGTCCCTGCGGTGCAACGATATAGCGCTTCTCGCCATCAAGGTAGTGCAGCAACGCGATGTTGGCGGTGCGGTTCGGGTCGTACTCGATGTGCGCGACCTTGGCGTTGACACCGTCTTTGTCGTTGCGGCGGAAGTCGATCACCCGGTAGGCGCGCTTGTGGCCGCCGCCCTGGTGGCGGGTGGTGATCCGGCCGTGCGCATTGCGCCCACCGCGATCGTGCAGCGGGCGCACCAACGACTTCTCGGGGGTAGACCGGGTGATCTCGGCGAAATCGGACACGCTGGCGCCGCGACGACCGGGGGTCGTCGGCTTGTATTTGCGAATTGCCATGTCTAATCAGGTCTTTCTCTCGCGCGGCTAGGCCGGTGCTCCGAACAGGTCGATCGGCTTGCTGCCCGGCGCCAGGGTGACGATGGCACGCTTGGTGTTCTTGCGCTTGCCGTATCCGGTCCTGGTGCGCTTGCGCTTGCCCTGCTTATTCGCGGTGTTCACCGATGCGACCTTGACGGAAAAGATCTTCTCCACAGCGATCTTGATCTGCGTCTTGTTCGAATCGGGATGCACCACAAAGGTGTACACGTTGTCGTCGAGCAGCCCGTAGGACTTCTCCGAGATGACCGGAGCCAGGATGATGTCGCGGGGGTCAGTGACGGTCGCCATCAGGCCGAAACCTCCACATCGTTATTCTCAGCACTTCCCGCCGCCGCGCCGATGTAGGCGTGAAGCGCCTCAACGCTGAACACCACGTCGTCGGAGCGCAACACGTCATAGGTATTGAGCTGGTCGGGCGCCAGGACATGCACACCGGGCAGGTTCCGCACGCTTTTCGCGCCGGCCTCGTCGCTACGGCCGATGACTACCAGCACCTGCTTGCGATCGGTGAGGGTGCCCAGAAATGCCTTGGCCTTCTTGGTGGAAGGGGTCTGGCCCGCCACCAGCTCGGTGACCGCGTGGATGCGCCCGTTGCGTGCCCGGTCGGACAGCGCCCCGCGCAACGCCGCGGCGATCATCTTCTTGGGTGTGCGCTGGGTGTAGTCGCGCGGCTTGGGACCGTGTACGACGCCACCACCGGTGAACTGCGGGGCCCGCGTCGAACCCTGCCGGGCGCGTCCGGTCCCCTTCTGCCGGTAGGGCTTGCGGCCACCGCCACTGACCTCGCCGCGTGTCTTGGTCGAGTGCGTACCCTGGCGGGCCGCCGCCCGTTGCGCGGTGACCACCTGGTGCATCAGCGCGATATTGGCCGGAGCATCGAACAATTCGGCCGGCAGCTCGATGGAGCCGTCGACTTTGCCGTCCGGAGTCTTGACGTCGATCTTGAGGGCGTTGGCGCCCTTCTCGCCCGTGGCTGCCATTAATTCTCACCTCGTTTGATCGCGCTGCGGACCATCACGAGTCCACCAGTACGGCCGGGGATCGCACCCTTGATCAACAGCACGCCGTTCTCGGTATCGACCTTGTGCACCAACAGGTTCTGCATGGTCACCCGGTCGTTGCCCATCCGGCCGGCCATCCGGGTGCCCTTGAACACGCGCGCGGGAGTAGCGCAGCCGCCGATCGAACCCGGACGGCGGTGCACCGCCTGGGCACCGTGACTTGCACCCTGACCGCGAAAGCCGTGCCGCTTCATGGTGCCGGCGAAGCCCTTGCCCTTGGACGTGCCGGTCACGTCGACATAGGTCCCGTCGGAGAAGATCTCAGCCGTCAACTCCTGGCCGACCTCGTATTCGGCCGCCGCATCCGGGTTGTCCAGGCGCAATTCGGCCAAGTACCGGCGCGGGTTGACGCCCGCGGCGGTGTACTGACCGGTCACCGGCTTGTTGACCTTACGTGGACTGATCTCGCCGTACGCCAACTGCACGGCGCAGTAGCCGTCGCGCTCCGGTGTGCGGATGCGGGTCACCACATTCGGCCCGGCCTTGACCACAGTCACCGGTACTACCCTGTTGTTTTCGTCGAATACCTGCGTCATGCCCAGCTTGGTACCGAGAATGCCCTTTCGCGCCATTGCTCTGGAATCTCCTACTGGATGTTGACGTCGACACTGGCCGGAAGATCGATGCGCATCAGC
>DATIOT010000179.1:0-8526 GCA_035472875.1 Mycobacterium sp. | reverse complement strand
CGGGCACGCGAAGTGCCCCCCGACGACTTAGCGAAGGTGTGGGCCGTACCGGACGGTTCGCCGGTCACCGAGACCCAGATGAAGGCCCTATTCGGGGAGGGTTTGCACCCCAACGCCGATGCGATCGCAGCGTATGTGGCCGCACGCGGTGTGCACGGCGTCGCGGCCGGCGAGGCCGCCAAATTAGGCCGACAGTTCCACATCCGCGATGGCGAAACCACTTTCGGGCGCGCCCTGGCAGTGGCCTACCGCGACCACAACTATGAAGCCGGCCAGCACTGGAACGCGCCCATCGACGCGCCCACGCGCGCCGCGATCCGCACCGTGCTCGCGCGCAGAAAATTCGCCGAACAGTACGACCGCGCGCCCGCCGACGACCGTGAACTGAGCGGTTTCATCGCGCGTGAAACCCGCGCGCGCACCACCGCCGTGGCGGGCTACGACATGACGTTTTCGCCGGTGAAGTCGGTGTCGGCGATGTGGGCGATCGCGCCGCTAGACGTCGCGAAGGTGATGGAGGAATGTCACCACGCGGGGGTCGCCGATGCGTTGGCGTGGCTGGAATCCAACGCCGCGTTCACCCGTTCGGGCACTAACGGTGTGGCCCAGGTTGACACGACCGGGTTGATCGGGGCGGCGTTCACTCACCGCGACTCCCGCGCCGGCGATCCCGATCTGCACACCCATGTGGCGATCTCCAACAAGGTCGCCACCGTCGGCTCAGACGGCGTGATGCGGTGGCTGGCCCTGGACGGACAGCCCGTGCACCGGTTCACCGTGGCAGCTTCTGAGCTGTACAACACGCGCCTGGAAGCCCACCTTGGGCAGCGACTGCAGCTGCGGTTCGCTGATGTTATTCCCGAGGGCCGCAGCAAGCGGCCGGTGCGCGAAATAGTGGGCATGTCCGCCGAGCTGATGGCCGCGTGGTCGTCGCGGCGGCTGGCGATCGAGGCCCGCACCGCCGACCTGGCCAAGCAGTTTCAGGCCACCCATGGCCGCGAACCAACCCACGTCGAAATGATCGCGCTGGCCCAGCAGGCGACCCTGGAAACCCGCGAAGCCAAACACGAACCCCGATCCCTGGCCGAGCAGCGCCAGGCGTGGCGCGGACAAGCGATTGAGGTGCTCGGCGGTGTGCGGGAACTGACCGCGATGCTCGGTGCGATCCTGTCCACGCCGGCCCCCCAGCTCGATGCTGTCGATGACGAGTGGATCGCGGCACACGCCGCCCAAGTCATCACCACGGTGGCCCAGTCGCGGGCGACCTGGCAACGCCACCACGTGTTCGCCGAGGCGCAGCGGCTCGTTCGTGGCAGTGGCCATGTGGCCGATGCCACGCTGGCCGACAAGATCACCGAGGCCGCCCTAGCCGAGCCGCTATCGGTGCAGCACATCGAGATCGACGACGGCGAAATGGGAGAACCTACGCAGCTGCGCCGCCGCGACGGAGCCAGCGTCAACACCCGCCACGGCAGCGCTTCCTACAGCTGCACAGAAGTCCTGGCCGCCGAGCGCCGCATCCTTGCGGCGGCCCACCAAAAGGGTGGGCGCACCGTCGAGAACACCGATGTCGAGCTGGCGCTGGCTGATTCGGAGGCGCGGGGTAAGCGCCTTAACGCCGGGCAGGTGGCGCTGGTAGGAGAGATGGCCAGCAGCGGGCGGCGCTTGGCGTTAGCGCTCGCGCCCGCAGGGACCGGGAAGACGACGGCGATGGCCGCGCTGTCGCATGCATGGCGCTCCTCGGGAGGGACCGTCATCGGTTTAGCGCCGACCGCGGCTGCAGCCATCGAACTCGGCGAGGATCTGTCGGCCCCTACCGACACCATCGCCAAATACGTGTGGTCGGCCAACACGTCGAGCCGATCTGCCCCACCGCAATGGTTCAACAACGTTGGGCCTGACACGTTGATCATCATCGACGAGGCCGGTAAAGGCGGAACGCTCGAACTTGACGCGGTGATCACCCACGCCTTAACCCGCGGCGCCAGCATCCGCCTCGTCGGCGATGACTGCCAACTCGCCTCTATCTCCGCCGGTGGCGTGCTGCGCGACATTGCCCACGAGACCGATGCCCTGACCCTATCGCAGCTGGTTCGCTTTGACTCCACCGCCGAAAGTGCGGCCACCCTGGCCATCCGCGACGGAGACCCCTCCGGACTCGGGTTTTACATCGACCATCACCGTGTGCATGTCGGCGCCGATCAGACCGCAGCCGACATGGCCTACACCGCCTGGGCCGCCGACCTCGACGCCGGCCGCGATGCCATCCTGTTGGCCCCCACCAACGACATCGTCGATACCCTCAACGCCCGCGCCCGCTTCGATCGCCTCGCCGCCGCCGACCCGGCAACCCTTCAAGGTCGCGAAATCACCCTTTCTGATCGGCTGGCGGCCTCCCCCGGCGACCTCATCCGCACTCGCCGCAACGCCCGCTGGCTGCGCTTCAGCCGCACCGATTACGTGCGCAACGGCTACCGCTTCCAAATCCTGGAAACCCACCAAAACGGCAGCATCAAAGCCCGCCACCTCGGCAGCGGAAAAACCGTGCGCCTGCCCGCAAAATATGTCGCTAAACACGTCCCCCTCGGCTATGCCGCCACCATTGATTCCGCGCAAGGACTCACCGCCGGACACGCCTGCCACATTGTCGGTGCCGGGCATTTAACCCGCCAGCTGCTCTACGTGGCGTTAACTCGCGGTCGCATCGAAAACCACATCTATCTGTCCACGGCCGAATCCGACCCGCACCGGGTGCTGTCCCCCAAAGCAACCCACCCCGAGACCGCCGTCGACGTGCTGAGCAAAACACTGGCCCGCGACGGCGCACAGATCTCGGCCACCAGCGCCCGCCGCGAGTCCCGCGACCCGTTCTTGCGGTTGGGGGCGGCTGCGGCCATGTACTACAACGCCCTGGGTGCTGCAGCAGAAGATCTCACCTCCCCTGCCGCCCTCGCCCAACTGGACATCACCGCAGACCAGCTCTATCCGCGACTGACCCGCGCCGAAGCATGGCCGGTCCTGCGCAGACACCTGGCCGTCATCGCCGCCGATGGGCGCGACCCCATCGCGACGCTCACCGAGGCCGCGACCAAACGCGAACTTCACAGCGCCGACGATCCCGCGGCCGTCATCGACTGGCGCATCGACCCCACCGGCGAACACTGCACCGGCAGCGGGCCGCTTCGGTGGCTGCCCGACACCCCAGCCGTGCTCGCCGCCGACGCGCAGTGGGGCCACTACCTGCACGACCGCGCCGAGCGCGTCGCCGACCTGGCAGAACAGATCCGCGACACCGTCACCCACCGGTGGACACCGGCCACGGCCCCCGCGTGGGCCAAACCCGTCCTGGCAGCCAACCCCGAACTCGCGGCCGAAATCGCGGTATTCCGCGCCGCCCACAACGTCCCCGCCCAAGACACCACCCTGCTCGGCCCACCCCAGTACGCGGTGCGGGCCCGCACCGTCCAAAACCTCCTACAAAACGGTGCCCGCACCGCCCTGCGAAGCCACAACCCGCACGCCGGCCGATTCGAAGCGCTCATCGACTCCATCGACCCGCGCATCCGAACCGACGGCTACTGGCCCCAGCTGGCCACCCACCTGGCCCAAGCCGCCACCAGCCGCCCCGACCTGCCCGCCCTGGTGCGCAACGTCGCCGCCCAGCAACCGCTCCCCGATGAACTGCCCGCCGCCGCCCTGTGGTGGCGCCTGGCAGCCGAACTCACCCCCACTGCCACCCTCGACACCCCCAACACCGGCCTGCGCCCAGCCTGGATCGCCCACCTACACACCGTCTTTGGATCCGCGGCCGCCGAAACCATCGTCGCCGACCCATCCTGGCCCGGCCTCGTCTCGGCCGTCAACGCCGCCGACCCCACCCGTTGGACCCCCGCCGATCTGCTCTATGTCGCCGCCGAACACCTCGCCGACATCGACCCCGACCACACCATCCCCCCTACCACTACGCCCGCGCCATCACCTACACCGTGGACCTGCTCGCCGGCCACCACGGCCACGCCGATCACCCACTGCCCGAACAACCTCCGCTGCACCCCGAGGAAGAAGAAAAACTTCCACCCGACCCCCACGCACCCAGGATCGACATGCCCGCCACCCAACTGTCCACCGACGCCTGGCACCCCGAACTGGTCGAGCCCGACCCCATCAACGAGCCGATCGACAGCGCCGACGAGCTCGCCGGCCTGAACTTCGAGGACCTGCCACGCCAGCGTGTGGCGCCCCCGCCGCTGCCGGCCGCCCTACTCGACGTCACCACCCTGCGCACCCAATACCAGCAGGCACTGCACGACTACAACAGCCTGCGCGCACAAGTGCTCATCGCAGACGGACCCGCAATGCGCCACGCCACCCCGCGCATCACAGACCTGCGCCAACGCGCCGACGCCGACCGTCCCTACCTGCTCGCCGTCCACGACGTCACCGCCCAATGGGCCGACGCCGAAACCGAATACGAGCACGCAATCAACAGCGTCGAATGGGCGCGCACCCAACTCCACGAACTTCAAGCCCAGCCCGACGCCGACCCACTCGACATCGCCTCAGCCAAACTCGACATCCAATTACGCCTAATGCAAATGCCCGACACTGCACCGGCGCAGCACTACCACGCCCCCCTGCAAGAAGCGCTCGCAGCGCAAGCACACGCCGCCGGCGGCGCAGAAAACATCATCAGCGCAGCCGATGTCGACAACGTGATCGCCGCCGTTAGCGCCGAAGATGACCAGGAAGTGCTTGCCGCCCGCCAGCACTGCACCCAGCTGCGCCGCGACCTCGGCCGCGCCGAACTAGCCGCCGCGGCCGCGTTCGCCGCCGCCGAAACCCGCTCGGCCGAACACATCACCGCACAACTCGACCAACTGGCCACCGAACTGCGCGTGCTCGAGGCCGCCAGCAGCTACCAACCCCACCGCCAATTGACCCTTGCCCCCAGCGCAGTCGCCGACCTACCCCCCGCAACAGCATCAGCCCTCACCAGCACCGCCGGGCTACCCTTCGCGGTCACCGTCGTTTACGCCCAATCATCGCCCGAGCGCCGCGCGGCCCTACACACCCTCCACAGTGCTGCCGCGGCCGCCGACCGAAAGATCCTGTGGTGCAGCCCCACCCGCGAACAAGCCGACGCCGTCCTTGACGACGAGCTCACCCACACCGCCGCCACCATCACCGAAGCCCACGCCAACATCACCAGCCAGCACTCACAACTGCCCGCCGGCAGCCTGCTCATCGTCGACGACGCCGCAAGCGCCGACCCCAACGTGCTCGCCGACCTCGCCGAACATGCCGCCGCCAACCAGTCCGGGCTAATCCTGCTCGACACAACCAGCCAGCAATGGCCCCCTCAACCCTCCCAACGACTCCTACGACTGCTCGGCACTGAACTGCCGTGGACCACAACCCTGACCCCGCGCACCAGCCAAGACGTGATCAACCACGCAGCCCCGCCCGACCTCGACCCCGCCCTCACCCAAACACGGCGCCTACACCCAACCCTGCTCGACGACCACCTCCGCGCCAGCCTCACCCGCGCAGACCAACTCCACACCACCATCCACGCCGCCTACCAACGCCACCTCAACGCAACCTGGCTGCGCCACCGCCACCACGACCGCAGCCCCGAGCAACAAACCCCAGAAACAGGCCTCGACCTCACCGACGGCTAAGCGACCGTATCCACCGATCAAAGTCGCTGGTTGGCGCACTAACTTGGCGCAGATACCCCCGCGGGGTATGGGCCTTCTGTCGGTAGAACAGCCTTTGACCTGTGTCGGGCTGACAGTGTCGGGCTGACAGGATTTGAACCTGCGACCACTTGACCCCCAGTAAGTAGCGGTAACACGTTTCCGCAGGTCACCCCGAGTATTTCGCCGGTTTGCGGCCGTGTGAGACGTGCACAGACGCGTAGGTCGTTCACCATCGCGCATGACGTGTGGTCCCCGACCGGTCCCCAAATGACAGGCTCCGATGTTGGAGACTCCCGCGTGGCCGTTGTGAGTTGAGCATCGCATGCCTGATGGCAATCGTGTGCGACGAAACTACGGAGTTGATGGAGCTGTTCTCTACACAACGGCAGTTCTCGGCGTACGGCCCGTCATACTGGGCCGTCATCGCTGTGTTCGCGATCGGCGCTGCGCTCCTGGTATGGATCGGGCGCAGGCAGAGCGAATCGCAGGCCCGCCGCCTCGGCCGAATCCTTGGTGTGCTGACAGCCGCGATATACGGCTCGACCCTGATCTACTCGCTGATCCCACCGACCATCGGCCGGTCGGTACCGTTGCGCCTGACCGATCTGGCGACCGTCGCTGCGGCCTACGCCTTGTGGTCACAGCGCCACTGGCCCTTCGCGCTCACCTACTACTGGGGTCTGGTTCTGAGCACACAGGCGTTGATCTCGCCGGTTCTGAAGGGTCCGGATTTTCCCCATTATCAATTCCTCGGTTTTTGGGGGATTCACCTGCTCGTCGTCTGGGCCGCGATCTACCTCACCTGGGGCCGCAGGATGCGGCCGCGGTGGCGCAGCTACCGCTTCGTGGTCGTTGTCACGGTGGTGTGGGCCGCAGTTACCTTCGCGTTCAACAGCATCGCTGGAACCAACTACGGCTTCCTCAACGGAAAACCCGCCACCGCGACCCTGCTGGACGCGTTGGGCCCGTGGCCGCTGTACGTGTTCACCGCGGGCGCGCTCATACTCATCGTGTGGGCCCTGATGACCTGGCCGTGGGAGCGGACGCGGCGACACGCCAAGGAGGGTCCCGCGGTTGGTCTAAGGTCGCGGTGAGCAGCGACCATCGCGCGCACGTTTGTCACCACCGCTGGCATTGGCGTTGGCATTGGCAGCCCCCGCGACTGCGGTGATGATGGTCAGCGCCTCGTCTGTGGGCGTGCCGTCCGGATACCAGCCGCGCATGAGCTGCGCGACGTCGGTGCCTTCGACGTAATCCATAGAGATCCAAAGCCGTCCATCAAACTCGCCCCGGTCGTACACACCAACGATGTGCGGATGAAACAAACGAGCTGCCAGATCGGCCTCGCGATTGAACCGCTAACGGTAATCACTGTCAGCCGTCATCAATTCGGGGAGGATCTTCAGGGCATCAGCGCGCGGCAGCCAGGGATGCTCAGGAGATAGACCTCACCCATAGCACCAGAGCCGAGCATCTGGACAATGGTGTACCCACCGAAAACCGCACCTTTGGCCAGCGGCATGGGCGATCGTACAGAGCCCTACCCCCTGTCAGGATTGAACTCTTCTGACGGCCCAGCAGCAGACGCCGAAAACCACATCTAGCGAATGTTCATCACCGGCGATCACTGCAGATGACTGAAACTGTAGGCAAATGTGGGCAATTGGGCAGCGCACAGCACTAGTGGACGACGAAGGCGGCTTACGTGCTGGCACCCACACGACCTGCGCGTGGCCGCCCAGGCTTTTTTGCGGTCGTAACGACGGCCGGTCCCAATTCACCCTCCAACGCGGTAGGTGTCCGCGAGTTGCCCGGTTATGAAGGGTTGCGCCAAATCCCGGGAGACCAACAGCGGTATCCTTTGCAAGAGTCTTTCTACACAAGGGGTTTCGGCACCGGCGTTCGCTTTAGGGTCAGCGGCGGTGGTTTTCCAAATAACCGACGAAGACGAGTATGAACCGCCCGACGTTCCTTTCATCCCGAAGTAGCGTCACATGACGAGACGCAAGCGTACTGGCATAGACCCGCTGGCCAGCGCGATGGCCAACGACGTTGAAATCGGCGTTGCTTACGAGCGGATGAAAGAGGCTAGCGAGTTTGGACTGCTCCTCGACGATGGCGCCGAGGTAGCGAAGACTACCGCGTTGTAAGACTTTTCATTTATCAATCAACGGGAAATAAGTATTTCTCAATATCAAGCAGTGTCGTTACCGTCGAATACATGCCAGCACGCAATGATGTCGTGATCTGCGAACCGCTGCGCACCCCAGTGGGGCGCATGGGCGGCGTTCTCGCCCAGCTCTCGGCCGCCGAACTCGCGACCGCGCTGCTGCAGGAACTCGTGCGCCAGACCGGGCTGGGCGAAGGAGACGTTGACGACGTGATCCTGGGCAACAGCTACGCCAACGGCGAGTCGCCGGCGATTGGCCGTGTAGCCGCCCTCGACGCAGGTCTGGGCACCAGTGTGCCGGGCCTACAGATCGACCGCCGCTGCGGCTCGGGGCTGCAGGCCGTTTTGTACGCCGCGGCGCAGATCGCCTCGGGTGCATCCGACCTCATCGTCGCCGGCGGCGCGGAGTCGATGTCGAACGTCGAGCACTACGCCCTCGGCCTGCGCACCGGGATAAAGCAGGGCGGCATCGCGCTCATGGACCGCCTCGATCGCGCCCGCGAAACCGCCGGCGGCGCCTTCCACCCTGTGCCCGGCGGCATGATCGAGACGGCGGAGAACCTCCGCAAGGCTTCCAGCATCTGCCGCGAGGAGCAGGACCAGCTCGCGGTACGTTCCCACCACCGCGCCGTCGCCGCTCACGAGGCAGGGAAA
>DATIOT010000178.1:0-5166 GCA_035472875.1 Mycobacterium sp. | reverse complement strand
CAGGGCGGCGCCGAGCGCGAACGCCCCGGTGAGCACGACGGTTCCTACTCCGATGGTTGCGGTAGCTCCAGCCACCACAATCGCTGCGAGAACGGGACCCGCGCAGGGGACATACAGTACGCCCAGGGCCAGGCCGAGTCCGAAACCGTTGCCGCCGGCCATGATTTGCTTCTGCGGGATGCGGGAGAAGGGCCGCTCCAGTAGCTGTTCGAACCGCGGGAAAATGAGGCCGATGCCGATCGCCACCAAGGCGACCAGTGCGACCCAGCGGATGGCGTCCTGCGGCAGATGCAGGACCGACAACAACGCTGAGCCGAGCAGGGTCACCACGCTGAAGCTGAGCACCAGACCGCCGATCACCCGATACGGGCGCAGGGTTGCTGACAGTGCCCGCTTCGGCTGAACCGCCACGGCGCCTTCGGTTTTCGGTGACGCCGCCGGAGTGGCGCTTTGGGCGCCCGAGAAGAAAATCACCGGCAGTACCGGCAGGATGCAGGGTGATATTCCGGTGATGAGGCCTCCGATGAGGCCGACTAATGCAAGGGTCAACACGCTTAGTATTCGTTGCCGCAGTGGCCGTGGATTGGGCTGGGCAGCGACAAGTTTCGCGGTATGGAGACAGAAGTATGGCAAGGTAGCCCGCGCGGCCGGGCTACCTTGCCATGATGCGGATACCGATTACTGTGCCGGAGGCATCAGCACCGTGTCGATCATGTACACCGTCGCGTTGGCGGTGTGCACGCCGCCGCAGACCAGGCCGGCGTCATTGACCTTGATGTCGTTTCCCTGTCCGGCAACCGTCACGTTAGCTCCCTGCAGGGTCGCGTGCGTGCAGTCGACTTTGGCTGGACTCGACTGGCCCTGCACTACGTGATACGTCAGGATGCTTTTCAGGAGCGGGGCGTCGGTCTTGAGTTTGTCGAGGGTGGCCGCCGGAAGCTTTTCGAATGCGGCATTAGTGGGGGCGAACACCGTGTACTGGCCATTGTTGAGGGTGTCGACCAGGTTCACATTCGGGTTCAGCTTGCGCGATAGCGCCGAGGTGAGGGTGGTCAGCATCGGGTTGTTCGACGCGGCCGTCGCGACCGGGTCCTGGGCCATCCCGGCCACCGACCCCGGACCGCTGGGATTCTGCGCGGCGTAAACCGAGCACCCAGATCCGACCAGGTCCGACGCGGGATCCGCCGTTACGGACGTCGTAGCGGAGTTGGACATGCTGGTCGCCGGTGTGGCGCTATTGGTGCGTTGAGCCGCAGGCTTGGTGCTCGAACACCCGGAGAAGCCCGCGATCGCGATTGCCGCGAGGCTTGCCGCTGCGACTGACTTGGCTACAAGGTTCAACATCGCGTTTCGATTCCTTTTCTCAAGACGGCATTTGACGCCGCGCTCCGGTTAACGCGAGATATTCGGAGTGACGGCGGTCACGGATGGGTCGAGCATCGCCGGCGTCGCGAGCCGCCGGGTCCGAAAAGTTGACGCGGGCGCGCCACGATTGGCCTGTGGGCGCGGCACAATGAGTGGGTGACCAACCCGACGACCGAAGCGCAGGCCGAGGGCCGGCTGCGCGTGCTGGTGTTGGGCAGTACCGGCTCAATCGGCACCCAGGCGCTGGAGGTCATCGCCGCCAATCCAGACCGTTTCGAGGTGGTCGGGCTGGCCGCCGGGGGCGCGAATCTGGACACGTTGCTGCGGCAACGAGCCGAGACCGGGGTCAGCAATATCGCCATCACCGACGATCGCGCGGCTCAGCTGGTCGGCCAAGAAGTCGGGGAAGTGCCCTTCCACGGTCCCGAAGCGGTCACCCGACTAGTCGAGGAGACCGAGGCCGACGTCGTGCTCAATGCGCTGGTCGGGGCGTTGGGTCTGCGACCGACGCTGGCCGCCCTGGACTCGGGTGCCCGCCTGGCACTGGCCAACAAGGAATCGCTGGTCGCCGGCGGTCCGCTGGTGCTGCGGGCCGCGCGGCCGGGTCAGATCGTGCCGGTCGACTCCGAGCACTGCGCGCTGGCCCAATGCCTGCGTGGCGGTACGCCCGACGAGGTCGCCAAGCTGGTGCTGACCGCCTCCGGTGGTCCGTTTCGCGGCTGGACCGCCGCCGACCTCGAGGGCGTCACTCCCGAGCAGGCCGGTGCCCACCCGACCTGGTCAATGGGCCCGATGAACACCCTGAACTCGGCGTCGCTGGTCAACAAGGGGCTTGAGCTCATCGAAACCCACCTGCTATTCGGCGTTCCCTACGACCGCATCGAGGTCGTCGTACACCCTCAGTCAATTGTTCATTCGATGGTCACGTTCATCGATGGCTCGACGATCGCCCAGGCCAGCCCCCCGGATATGAAGCTGCCCATTTCTTTGGCGTTGGGCTGGCCACGGCGGGTGGCCGGGGCGGCTCCATGCTGCGACTTCAGTACCGCCTCTACCTGGGAATTCGAGCCGCTGGACAACGACGTTTTCCCCGCGGTCGAGCTGGCCCGGTATGCCGGCCAGACCGGGGGCTGCATGACCGCCGTCTACAACGCCGCCAACGAAGAAGCGGCAGAAGCATTCCTTGCCGGCCGGATCGGTTTCCCCGCCATCGTCAGAACCATCGCCGACGTGCTGCACGCCGCCGACCAATGGGCCGTTTTACCCGCTAACGTGGATGACGTACTAGACGCGCAGCGCTGGGCACGTGAGCGAGCGCAGTGCGCTATCACAACTGCGAAACCCGCAAAGGTCTCCGGAATGGTCTTAGAAAGGTCCTAGCGCCTGATGATGTTCGTTATCGGCATTGTGCTGTTCGCGCTCGCCATCCTCATCTCAGTGGCCCTGCACGAGTGTGGCCACATGTGGGCCGCCCGCGCTACCGGCATGAAGGTGCGTCGCTATTTCGTCGGCTTTGGCCCCACACTGTGGTCAACCCGGCGAGGTGAAACCGAGTACGGCGTCAAAGGCGTTCCCTTGGGCGGTTTCTGCGACATCGCCGGCATGACCCCGGTCGAGGATCTGGCGCCCGACGAAGCTGACCGCGCGATGTACAAGCAGAAGACCTGGAAACGTGTGGCGGTGCTGTTCGCCGGGCCCGGCATGAACTTCGTCATCTGCCTGGTGCTGATCTACGGCATCGCACTGGTCTGGGGGCTACCCAACCTGCACCCGCCCACCCGGGCTGTGGTCGGCGAAACCGCTTGTGTCGCACCGGAAATAGCGGTGGGTAAAGTGGGGGACTGCACCGGGCCGGGTCCGGCGGCACTTGCCGGAATTCGGGCCGGCGACGTCGTCGTCAAGGTCGGGGATACCCCGGTGTCCACATTCGACGACATGGCCGCCGCGGTGCGCAAATTGCACGGCACGGTTCCCGTTGTCGTTGAGCGTGACGGCGCCACGATCACCACCTACGTCGACGTCACGTCCACCCAACGCTTTATCGCCAATGGGCAGGGCAGTCAACCCCAGGCCTCGACGGTCGGTGCCATCGGGGTCGGCGCACCTCATCTCGTGCCTACGCGCTACGGCGTGTTCTCCGCGGTGCCGGCAACTTTCGGTTTCACTGCCGACTTGACCGGAGAAGTGGGTAAGGCGCTGCTGACGATCCCGACGAAGGTCGGCGCGCTGGTGCACGCGATTGGTGGTGGCCAGCGTGACCCGCAGACGCCGATGAGCGTGGTAGGGGCCAGCATCATCGGCGGCGACACCGTCGACCACGGGCTATGGGTGGCGTTCTGGTTCTTCTTGGCTCAGTTGAATCTCATTCTGGGCGCCATCAACCTGGTGCCGTTGTTGCCCTTCGACGGCGGCCATATCGCCATCGCGGTGTTCGAGAAGATCCGCAACCTCATCCGATCCGCCCGTGGCATGGTCGCGGCCGCGCCGGTGAACTACCTCAAACTCATGCCCGCGACGTATGTGGTCTTGGTGTTTGTGGTCGGGTACATGCTGTTGACCGTCACCGCTGATCTGGTCAATCCGATCAGGTTGTTCCAGTAAGCGATCTTGTCCAAAAGGACGAGAAACCAGAGAGAAGGGGAACAGTGACCGTTGGCCTGGGCATGCCGGAGACTCCGGCGCCCACGCTTGCCCCCAGGCGCCGCACGCGTCAATTGATGGTCCGCGACGTCGGGGTCGGCAGCGACTATCCGATTTCGGTGCAGTCGATGTGCACCACCAAGACGCATGACGTCGATTCGACGTTGCAGCAGATCGCCGAGTTGACCGCGGCCGGCTGTGACATCGTCCGGGTGGCCTGCCCGCGTCAAGAGGATGCCGACGCCCTGGCCGAGATTGCCCGGCACAGTCAGATTCCGGTGATTGCCGACATCCACTTCCAGCCGAAGTACATCTTCGCCGCCATCGATGCCGGGTGCGCCGCGGTGCGGGTAAACCCGGGCAACATCAAGGAATTCGACGGCCGGGTCGGCGAGGTCGCCAAGGCCGCCGGCGAGGCAGGTATTCCGATTCGCATCGGCGTCAACGCGGGCTCGTTGGACAAGCGGTTTATGGAGAAGTACGGCAAGGCCACACCGGAGGCGCTGGTCGAGTCCGCGCTGTGGGAGGCCTCGCTGTTCGAGGAGCACGGCTTCGGCAACATCAAGATCAGCGTCAAGCACAACGACCCGGTAGTCATGGTCGCCGCCTACGAGCAGCTGGCCGCGCAGTGCGATTACCCGCTACACCTCGGTGTCACCGAGGCCGGTCCCGCCTTCCAGGGCACCATCAAGTCCGCGGTCGCCTTCGGCGCACTGCTGTCGCGGGGCATCGGCGACACCATCCGAGTGTCGTTGTCGGCGCCACCGGTCGAGGAAGTCAAGGTCGGCAGTCAGATCCTCGAGTCCCTGAACCTGCGGCCGCGTTCGCTCGAGATCGTGTCCTGCCCGTCGTGCGGCCGTGCGCAGGTCGACGTCTACACCTTGGCCAACGAAGTCACCGCCGGCCTGGATGGTCTCGACGTGCCGCTGCGAGTCGCGGTAATGGGGTGCGTCGTCAACGGTCCGGGCGAGGCCCGCGAGGCCGACCTGGGCGTTGCGTCGGGAAATGGCAAGGGCCAGATATTCGTTCGCGGCAAAGTGATCAAGACCGTGCCCGAAGCGCAGATCGTCGAGACGCTGATCGAGGAGGCGATGCGAATCGCCGGCGAACACGGCGAAGAGCCGGACACCACGAAATCTACTGGTTCACCGGTTGTGACCG
>DATIOT010000177.1:0-7527 GCA_035472875.1 Mycobacterium sp. | reverse complement strand
CAAAGGATACGAAGTCACCACCATCCGCGATATCGCGGCTGCGGCGGGTCTTGGTACCGGAACCGTCTATCGGGTGATCGGATCCAAGGACGAACTTCTCGACTCGATCATGCGTTCGTTCGGGAAGAAAGTTGAGGCGGGCTGGGTCAGCGTGCTGCGCTCGGATGCCACGCCCACTGAGAAGTTGGACGCACTGAGCTGGGTCAACGTCAATGCGTTGGACCAGTTTTCCGACGAGTTCAGGATCCAGCTCGCTTGGATGCGGCAATCACCGCCGACGGCCAACCCGGGCTGGTCGTACACAACTCGCCTTCGGCAAATGAAATCACTGCTCTCCGAAGGAATCCGGTCCGGCGAGATCCGCATCGACGCTCCCTCCACCGCGACGCTGGCCCGGTGCGTCATCGGCGTGCAGTGGATACCGGAGAACATTCTTCGCGCCATCGGCAGACGGGCGGCGCTGGTGCACGTCCGTGACACCGTGTTGCGGGGAGTCGCCGTTCGCGGCAAGTAAGAACGCCCGACTTGGCACCCGGTATTGAACCGAATAACTGTTCTTCATACAGTAGGGCAGTTAGTAATGGCCTCGTGATGGCCCGGGAGAGGAACTCAATGTCTGTTATCGATCGGTTGCGCTACGACGGTAAGCGCGCGCTGGTTGTCGGCGGCGCGACCGGCATGGGCGCCGCGGCGGCCAAGTCAGCGGCCGAGCTGGGTGCCGAAGTAATAGTGATGGACTACGCGCCGGTGAACTATGACGTCGCCCAGGCTCTGCAGGTTGACTTGCGCGACCCCGCTTCGATCGACTCCGCGCTCGAACAGGTCGGTGGGCCGGTCCACGCGGTGTTTTCGGCCGCCGGGATCGCCGAGGGGCCCGACCTGATGAAGATCAACTTCATCGGCCACCGCTATCTCATCGAACGCCTACTCGACAAGGGCCAGCTGCCGTCCGGCTCGGCGATCTGTTTCATCTCCTCGGTGGCCGGCATGGGGTGGGAGAACGATCTGCCGCTGCTGCAAGAATTCCTGGCAACGCCCGACTACGCGGCAGCCCAAGAGTGGATATCGGCGCACGAGGCGGAAGGCATCATCCACTACGGCTTCAGCAAGAAGGTTGTCAATGCCTACGTGGCAACACAGGGCTATCCCCTGCTGAAGAAAGGTATACGGATCAACGCGATTTGCCCGGGTCCGACCGATACCCCATTGGCTCAGGCCAACGCCGACCTATGGCTCACCTTCGCGCAGGACTACCGGGACGAAACCGGCTCTAAAGTCCACACCCCGGAGCAGATGGGCGATGTCATGGCTTTCCTCAACAGCGCCGCTGCCTTTGGCATCAACGGGATCACGCTGCTGGTGGACTACGGGCACACGATGGCGTCGCTTACCGGGGCATATCCGCCGGGCAAGCCGATCATCGATCTGATCATGGGCCGCGTCCAGCTGACGTAGCGGTAACGTCGGGGGCATGGCACGCGTCATCGTCATCGGCGGACACGGCAAGGTCGCATTACAGCTGGCGCAAATCCTGACCGAGCGCGGTGACGAGGTGAGTTCCGTCTTTCGCAACCCTGACCACACCGACGACGTCGCCGCCACCGGCGCCAAGCCGGTAAACGCCGATATCGAACAGCTCGACACGCATGCGCTGACCGATCTACTGGTTGGACACGACGCCGTCGTCTTCTCCGCAGGGGCGGGCGGTGGCAACCCGGCGCGGACCTATGCCGTTGATCGTGACGCGGCGATCCGGGTGATCGATGCGGCTGCGCAGGCCGGTGTGCGGCGGTTCGTGATGGTGTCCTACTTCGGCGCCGGTCCGGACCATGGTGTGCCGCAGGATGATCCGTTCTTCGCCTACGCGGAGGCCAAGGCGGCCGCCGATGCCCACCTGCGGGCCAGCGACCTGGATTGGACCGTGCTGGGACCCGGCCGGCTCACTCTCGAACCAGCGACCGGCCGGATCACCGTCGGCCAGGGAAAAGGTGAGGTCTCGCGAGCCGATGTAGCGCTCGTCGTAGCCGCCGCGCTGGCAGACGACTCGACCATCCGCCGAACCATCGAATTCAACAACGGCGATATCCCCATCGCCGAAGCGCTAGCGACCTGACGAACTGGGGTCCAGGCCGCGTATCTGTTCCGCTAGCTGCCGCGGTCGCACGAATGGTGCGTTGTGGTTTAGCCCGGGTAGCACGAGTGCGTGCGCGCGTGGCGTTGCATCAGCGATAGCGTGTGCGGCGGTTCCGAAAAAGGCCGGACTTCGCTGGCCGACAAGGATGTCCAAGCGCATCGATATTGCGCCGTAGGTCGAAGCGGGTCCATCCAAGCCCATCATCTCGCGCCCTTCCAGAACGGTTGTCGGCATCAGATCTCGCTCTTGACGCCACACCGTGTTGAGCACGGGCCACGTCAGTGCGGTCGCAACTGGTAGCGGGAGACGATCCGACCAGCCCCCGACCTGCAGTTCGCGGATGAGTTCGGTCAGAGCGCGTGCATGCTTTCCTTCCTCCGCCAGTCGCGTCACGTGCAAGAAAAATGCCGGCAAGGAGCCGTCAATTCCGACCCCCGGCTCGTAAGTCACAACCCAACTCAACTGTTCGGCGGTGGCTCGAATGGCCGTTTGCAGCGCAATAAGGCCGCCGTAGCTATGACCGAATAGCAGTTGCGAATGCGTGGCTGCCAGCGCTGCGAAGGTGTCTTCACACTCACGGTCCATGCAGTAGGCCGCGCCCTGGGGGCCGCTGTCGCCCCGGCCCCGCCGATGCACGAGGTGGACGGTGTAGGAGGTTGCCAATCTTCTCGCGAAGCGGCGGTAGCGGACCGGCGAACTCAGCCCCCCCGTCAGGACGACCAGCCCAGGTCCGGAGCCGATGGTGTCGATGGCGATCGAAGTGCCGTCTGCCGAGGTGACGAACGATTGCTTGAAGCCGCGCGCCTTCATCCGAACTCCAATCCGCCGCGAGCGTCATGCTCGGCGGGATTTTAGCCGCGGCGGCACCGCAGAGTAGCCTTAACGGCGCAGCTGGTCTGCTGTCGCCGCAAGACGCGGCGCCGGCATCGAACGAAGCATGTTAGTAATGCCTCGTAAGAGGGAACCCGGTGAGAGTCCGGGACTGTCCCGCAGCGGTATGCAGGAACGACCGCCGTCACGAGCACTGGTCGACCCCGACCGGGAAGCGACGGCCACTAGGAGCACCACCCGGTGCGTGCCTGCGAGTCCGAAGACCTGCCAGCTGTGCCGGGCGCGCCGCGTCCGGCGGCTCGTCGCCTCGTGGAATGGGCGTTTGGCTGTATCCGTTGCGGTTGTTGTGTACCGGAGGTGCGCACCGCACACAGGAATCGGCTGCGCGTCCGCCGGCGGTGACCAACCCGTCGATTTGAAGGACGAAATCGTGACCCCTCAAACATTCACCGCTACGGTTACCGGCTCCCCACGCATCGGCCCCAAACGCGAACTCAAGCGCGCGACCGAAGGCTACTGGGCCGGACGCACCAGCCGATCGGAGCTGGAGCCCGTCGCCGCGGCATTGCGCCGCGACATGTGGGCGGGCCTCGCCGCCGCCGGCCTGGACTCGGTGCCGGTCAACACTTTCTCCTACTACGACCAGATGCTCGACACAGCGGTCATGCTCGGTGCGCTGCCGCCCCGGGCAGCAAAAGTCTCCGACGATCTGGACCGATACTTCGCCCTCGCGCGCGGCAACGACGACATCGCGCCGCTGGAGATGACCAAGTGGTTCGACACCAACTACCACTACCTGGTTCCGGAGATCGAGCCCGCAACCCGGTTCGCGCTGAACCCCGACAAGGTGCTCTCTGAATTGAAAGAAGCACTCGGACAAGATATTCCCGCACGCCCGGTCGTCATCGGGCCAGTTACCTTCCTCTTGCTGAGCAAAGGCGTCAACGGCGGGGGCGCACCGATCGAGCGGCTAGAGGAGCTGGTGCCGATCTACTCCGAGCTGCTTTCACTGCTCGCCGACAACGGCGCTCAGTGGGTGCAGCTCGACGAGGCGGCGCTGGTGACCGACATCTCCCCTGACGCACCCGCGCTGGCCGAGGCGGTATACAACGCACTGGGCTCGGTGAGCAATCGGCCCGCCATTTACGTCGCCACCTACTTCGGTGACCCCGGCGCGTCCCTGGCGGGGCTGGCCCGCACGCCGGTCGAGGCGATCGGCGTCGACCTGGTCGCCGGCGCCGACACGGCGGTGGCCTCCATATTCAGGGCACCTGAGCTGGCCGGCAAGACCCTGGTGGCCGGCATCGTCGACGGACGCAATATCTGGCGCACCGACTTGGAGTCGGCGCTGGGCAAGCTGGCGACCCTGCTCGGCTCGGCGGCCACTGTCGCGGTATCGACGTCGTGTTCAACCATGCACGTGCCGTACTCCCTCGAGCCGGAAACTGGCTTGGACGACGCCCTGCGCAGCTGGCTGGCGTTCGGGCAGGAGAAGGTCACCGAGGTGGTGACCCTCGCGCGCGCACTTCACGACGGACGCGACACGGTCGCCGACGAGATCGCGGCGTCCAATGTCGCCGTGGCCTCGCGCAAAAAGGACCCACGGCTGCACAACGGCCAGGTCCGTGCCCGGATCGACTCGATCGTTGCATCGGGTGCTCACCGCGGCGACGCGGCCCAGCGCCGCGCCAGCCAGGAGGCGCGGCTGCATCTGCCGCCGCTGCCGACCACGACGATCGGCTCCTACCCGCAGACCTCGGCGATCCGCAAGGCGCGCGCGGCGTTTCGGGCCGGCGAGATCGACGAGGCCGAATACGTCAGCAGGATGCGGAAGGAGATCGCCGACGTCGTCAAGCTGCAGGAGCAACTCGGCCTGGATGTGCTGGTGCACGGTGAGGCGGAGCGCAACGACATGGTGCAGTACTTCGCCGAGCAGCTTGACGGCTTCTTCGCCACGCAGAACGGCTGGGTACAGTCCTACGGCAGCCGCTGCGTACGTCCGCCGGTCCTGTACGGCGACGTGGTTCGCACCCACCCGATGACAGTCGAGTGGATCACCTATGCACAGTCCCTGACCGACAAACCGGTGAAGGGGATGTTGACCGGGCCGGTCACGATCTTGGCATGGTCGTTCGTCCGCGACGACCAACCGCTGGCCGACACCGCCAACCAGGTGGCGCTGGCCATTCGCGATGAGACCGTGGATTTGCAGGCCGCCGGTATCGCGGTCATCCAGGTTGACGAGCCGGCGCTGCGTGAGCTGCTGCCGTTGCGTCGCACCGACCAGGATGAGTACTTACGTTGGGCCGTAGGGGCTTTCCGCCTGGCTACCTCCGGCGTCGCCGACTCAACGCAGATCCACACTCATCTGTGCTATTCGGAATTCGGCGACGTTATTGGGGCCATCGCCGACCTCGACGCCGACGTCACGTCCATCGAGGCGGCACGCTCACACATGGAGGTGCTGGATGACCTGAACGCGGTCGGCTTCGCCAACAGCGTTGGCCCCGGTGTCTATGACATCCACTCGCCGCGTGTGCCGAGCACCGACGAGATGGCCGAGTCGCTGCGTGCCGCGTTGCGCGCCGTACCGGCGCAACGGCTGTGGGTAAACCCGGACTGCGGGCTGAAGACCCGCAACGTCGACGAGGTGACCGCGTCATTGCAGAACATGGTCGCCGCGGCGCAGGAAGTGCGGGCCGGAGCCTAGGGCTAGTCGGAAAGCACCTGAACCGGAACGTCGTCGGCCCACGGTTGCCGGGCGACCATGTCGGCGACATTGACGATGCCGTGCTCGAACTCGCCAGTCGCCGCATCCACCAGCCGATACGCCTGGGTTTGCTTGTGGATCGGCTGCGCGTCGAGCAGAACCACCCGCACTTCACCCGGCTCGAAGTGGCAGCGCTTCTGCATCGCGGCGATCAGTTGTTCGTTGTGCATGTGACCATCGCCGAAGTTCCAGCCAATCGCGGTGCTGCAGATCCGCTCGCCGTCGGTGATGACGTAGTCATCTTCGTTGTGGCCCGCCATCGCCCGGTGCGCCAGAGTGAACAGCGCCCGGCCGTGCGTGTTGAACCCGCGAAACGCGTACCCCATGTAGATCGGGATCTGTGCGGCCTCCGGGCTGCCGTAGAACCGCTCCAGCTGGGCCTGCGGCATGCTGGCGATCGCCACGATGCCCCTGCTGATCTTGTCGTTCGCCGAGGGCTTGATGCACCACAGGGTGGTGTCCCAGTTGCCGGCGTAGTAGCGCATGCCTGGCAGGAATGAGATTTTGCGCGGGAACATGTTGCCGAGTGCGACGATTCCGGCGATGACGACGAACAGGATCGCCACCGGCACCGGGTTTTTCAGATCGCTCAACCCCAGACTGGCATGCGCGACGAACAACGACAACACGCCGAAGATCATGAAGACGTTCCACTCCAGCGGTACCCCCATCGGGATCGACACCAGGATTCCCAAGTGGAAGCACACCATCACGACAGCGGCCACCACGGTCGGCCAGCCGCCGTGGCAGAAGAAGAGCGGCAGTGGCACCAACATCTCGATGGCGGTACTCACGTGAGCCAGCAGCCGTGACAGCCGCCCGGGCCGCAGATCGTCCGGGAACTTCTCAAAGAAGCGCCGTTTCAGCCACCGGGGTCGCACCAGCGGGTTGTTCGACATCATCGTGGAGATCACGAACGGGAAGTGCTTGTTGAGCTTCGACGCCGCCGCGCCCATCCAGATCACCAAGAACACGAGCTTGGAGGCGACGATCATGTCGACACCGCCGAACAGGAAAGTCACCGCTATCGTCACGTAGACCTCGCCGCGTGCGGCCAGAAAGATCACCTTGTCGCGCAGCCCTAACACGCCGACGGTGACCAGGATCAGCACGATCTTCCACGTCGGCAACAACCCAACCGTGGTGCCCAGTTCCGGTACCGGCCCGGTGCCATCGGAGAACAGCGCAGCCAGCGTCACCAAAAGCAGCAGCCCATACAGCGCGACATCAATCGGGGTGCGCTTGGTTCCCTTGGTCCACGGGACGCGATCCGGCCACGGTGGCAGCCGGATAGTGCCGAACCGCATCCAATACAGAATGGAGCCCATCGGCGGGAAGAACCGGTTGTTTAGCGGCCCGAAGCCGCAGCCCAACCCGATCACCTCGAACAACATTGTGTAGAGCACGACCTTCTCAAACACGATGGGCTCCGACCACCACGACGCGACGCCCGTGAATCCATTAATTCCCTTGGTGGTCAGCGCGAACAGCCAAGCGCCCAGGATGTAAAGAACGATTTTGACGACATAGAACAGGTGCAGTGCCACCGGCGTTCCGAAACCCACCTCGGCCCAATGCCTGGCCATCGGGCGGATCTTCTCGCTGCGGGTGCCCTTGCTCCACTCGGCCATATCGATCTGCGGCAGGTCGGGGGTGAGAAAGCCCATGGTTTCACAGACTAGGACGCGTTCTAGGCGCGCGGGCCCAGGTTCGGACAAAGAATTTTGCCTGCGGGTTCTTTGCCGGATACGGTGAATTCGGGTCGGCGTTTCGCAGTTCGCGCTGCCAGATA
>DATIOT010000176.1:0-3310 GCA_035472875.1 Mycobacterium sp. | reverse complement strand
CCGGCGAGCTGCGAAACCACTTGCGGGAGCTCATATCCAATCACATCCCCGCTGACTTCCTCGGTGCGTGCACCGACGATCCACGAGACCTGGCCACCACCGAGACGTTCTGCAAGCTGCTGGCTGCCGAGGAGCTGCTGGCGTTGGCTTGGCCGAAAGAGCATGGGGGCGGCGGTGGTTCAATCTGGCAGCAGACGGTGCTGCGCGAGGAAATGTGGGCCCAACACGAGCCCCGCGGTCCTCAGTATATGGGG
Source organism: Mycobacterium sp. (assembly GCA_035472875.1). Taxonomy (GTDB): domain Bacteria; phylum Actinomycetota; class Actinomycetes; order Mycobacteriales; family Mycobacteriaceae; genus Mycobacterium. The sequence goes on along the minus strand of DATIOT010000176.1, from coordinate 3,056 downwards.
ATCAACTGGGTCGGTCCGGCACTGATGCGGTACGGGACGGCCGAACAGAAGGCCAAGCACCTGGCGGCCATCGCATCCGGGGACGTGATCTGGTGCCAGGGATTTTCCGAGCCGGAGGCCGGAACAGACCTCGCGTCGTTGCGCACCCGCGCCGTGCCCGATGGCCCGGATGGTAATGGTTGGCGCATCACCGGCCAGAAGGTGTGGACGTCGTATGCCCAGATGGCGTCCTGGTGCGTGCTGGCGGCATGCACAGACCCTCATGCCCCAAAGCCCAAGCGACTCACACTTTTTCTGATCCCAATGGACCGGCCCGGATTCACCGTACGGCCGATCCCGTCGATGTTGGGACCCCATCATCTCAACGAGATGTTCCTGGACGACGTGCAGGCGTTTCCCGGCGACGTCCTCGGCGAGCCGGGCGACGGCTGGCGGGTGATGCGAGAAGCGCTGGCCTTCGAGCGGGTGGGCATCGCGCGGTACGCACGGTGCGAATCGCTGCTCGACCGGATGCGCACCCAACTCGGTGAGGACTGGGACGGCTTGCCCGAAACGATCCGCGCCCGCTGGGTTAAGGCGCTCGTCGACCTCCGGGTGGCCAGACTGCTGGCCTATCGGGCCGTCTCGCTGCAGGACGACCCCGCGGCGGGTGCGGCGGCCAGTGCCGCCCGAATCGTCACCACGACCTGCGATCAGCAGGTCGCCGAGCTGCTATTCGACGTACTGGGTCCGTCGGCGCTGGACAGCGGCGCGTCGGCACCGCTGCATGGAGCGATCGAAGACCATTGGCGTTACGCACAGGCGGCGACCGTGGCATCGGGCACCATCGAAGTGCAGCGCATGCTGGTGGCACGGGACGTATTGGGAGAGCACCGGTGAAAACCGATCTACCACAAGACATTAGCGACTTCGCCGCGGTCGCCGCCAAGCGGCTCGTCCGGCTTGGCGGGCCACCGGCGGCGCTGCGCGCCGAGACCGACGACGGAATTCGGGACTCGGCGCGTGCCGCCCTGAGTGAACTCGGTGCGTTCGAGCTCGACGTCCGGTCGGCAGCCGACGACGTGCTGGCCGCCGCGGTGCTCTGCCGGGCCGCCGGCGCGACCGCTCTGCCCTATCCACTCGTTGAAGAGTTGCTGGCGATCGACGGTGCCCGACTGGCCCTGGTCAATCCCGAGGCGCCGCGTATCGACCACGGCGATCTGCCCGGTGCTTGGATTGCCGCCGACCTGGACGGCAGCCGGTACCACCCACATCCCGGGTCACGGACGAGCGCGAAATTGGGGCCGTTTCTGGTTCCGGCCGCACTGAGCGCACCCGATGGAACCGTCGCGGCCGCCGACGTTAACCTTCATCTCGTGCTGGGATCATGGCGGATTCTGGGAGCAATGCAGCAGTCGCTGCTGATCGTCACCGAACATGTGCGCGCCCGCGCCCAGTTCGGCAAGCCGCTGGCGGACTTCCAGGCCGTCAGGTTCGCCGTCGCGGATGCCGCTGTCGCAGTGCGCGGACTCCACGAGCTCGCCAAATACACCATCTCCCGTCCGGAATCGCTACCAATGCAAGTTCGTTCGGCCGACGCACTCGTGCTTCGGCTCAAGGCATCCGATACCGCACGACAGGTGCTGCGCACCTCGCACCAATTGCTCGGCGCCCTGGGTTTTTGTGACGAATCCGACGTCAGCGTGCTCGATCGGCACACCCAGCCACTGATCCGGTTGCCGCTGGGCGCCGAGGGACTAGCGCTGCGCCTGATAACCGGCGTGCCAGACGGCTCGCTAGAGACGCTGTTCAGTGGGCCGGTATCGGCATGAGCACCGAATCCGTCGATGCCGGTGTGACTTCCAACCCGCTAGAGGACGGAATCCCGTTCGGGACCAAACTGGCCGAGCTTGCTGAACAACGGCGCGACGAGACGGCAGTGAGCATCGTCGCGCTGGACGGCACCGCCCAGTCGCTGACCTTTGGTGAACTCGACGCCCGCGCCAACCAGTGGGGGCGGGCGCTGGCCGCCGGTGGTGCCGAGACAGGTTCGCTTGTCGCACTTGCAATCCCGAATTCGCAGCACCTTGTGCTGGCCACACTGGGGTGCTGGAAGATCGGCGCGGTTCCCGTTCCCATGCACTGGGATCTGCCCGAATGGGAGCGAGACCGGGTGCGCGCGGTGATCGACCCCGTCGTGGTCGTCGACGAAAAGAGCCGGTGGGAGCTGGATGCGCGCGCGGCGGGCGAGTCCGAAAGCCCGCTGCCCACAGCCGTTTCCCCCACCGCAAACGGAATCTGCAGCAGCGGTTCGACCGGCGTGCCCAAAGTGATCCTCAGTTTGACGCCGTCGCTCTGGACGGCTCAGCACGGCGAGCCGTTTTTGTCGGAGTGGACACCGGTAGCTCAGCCCCAGGTCATCATGGTGCCCGCGCCGATGTATCACACCAACGGATTCGCCACCTTCCTCTTCCTGCTGGCCGGTGACCATCTGGTGGTGCTCGAAAAGTTCGACGCTGCACTGGTTCTGGACGTGATCGAACGCTATCGGATCACCAACTTCACTGCCACGCCCACGATGCTGGCGCGCATAGCGGCCCGGCCCGACATCCGGCAGCGAGACTTGTCCAGCGTCGTCTTCATCCTGCAGGGCGCCGCCGTGATGCCGCCGTCGCTACTGCATACCTGGTTCGAGCTGCTGAGCCACGAGCAGATCGTGACGGCGTACGGCATGACCGAGAATCTCGGACTCACCGCGTTGCGCGGTGACGAGTGGCTTGCTCATCCGGGCAGCGTCGGCCGCGGTTTCCGGGACACCGAGATCCGAATCCTGGACGTCCAGAAAAGAGCGCTGGGCCCCGGCGAAGATGGCGACGTGTACCTGCGCGCGCCGATGAGCGCAGGATACCGCTATCTGGGTGGGGCGCCGCCGCTGCCGTCGACCGATGACGGCTTCCGTTCCGCCGGCGACATCGGCCACCTGGACGAAGACGGCTACCTCTACGTCATCGACCGCCGCGTCGACATGATCATCACTGGCGGCGCCAATGTCTTTCCGGCCGAGGTCGAGTCCGCGC
>DATIOT010000175.1:0-2431 GCA_035472875.1 Mycobacterium sp. | reverse complement strand
GGTTCCCCCGGTGGGCCGGCGAATGGGGCGCGGCCAAGCGGGTCGTAACTAAACGGGTTGTACCCGAACGGATCCTGCGGGTCGGTCACGTCAGTGGCCTCCTTACCTGGATCCTGCCGAGACTGTAGCTGAAAATCGCCTAGGGGCTCCGATGCGTAGCCCGGCTATCCGGTCAGCATGCGATATTGGGCTGCTATCTGTTGATGTGCGGTGTCGAGTTGGCGGGCAATACCGACTACATCGAGCTGGAGAAGGGTCCCCGACGCGGTGGCTTCGGCGACCGCGGCAGCGGCCCGCAACGCCGTGCATCTCGCGGGTGTACTGCGCAGCGGCACCTACCCGCCCGATGAATGAATACCCAACGACGCGACCACAGGCAGTGGTATTCGGTTATCTGCAAGGAATCTTCGCCCCGTTGGTATTTCACACTTTGGTTTTGTCCACGGCGCGTCGTTGGCTGAAGCCGTGCGCGCGATCAGGTCACGCGCTCTTGGGCAAAACGGACAGGCGAGATGCGCTGTCGCCCTTGGCCACTCGGCGGATCAGCATGCGGGTGGCCTTCTCCAGGATTTCCTGAGCGGCCTCGGGGCGACGGGTGCGCTCAGCGCGACGCGCCGCCGCCACGATGGTCTGCCCCTGCCGGTAACCGGTGACGACGCGTGGATCCACGTAGGAGCCTCGGGCTACCGCCGGGGTATTACCCAGCTCCTCGGCGACCTCCCGCATGACCGCGGCTTCAACGCGTTTGGCTAACCGCTGCGAGACGGCCGGGTCCGCGTCGGCGAACGCTGCCGCGGCCAGTACCGTCCCATGCCAGGTCCGCAAGTCCTTGACGGTGTACTCGTCCCCAACGAGCTCCTTGAACCGGGCATTGAGGTCCTCAGCCCGGACGTCCACCCACCCGGATGCGCTGCGACACGCCAGCAATCGCTCGGTGCGCTCGGTGCGGCGCATCAATGCGCGGACCGCACGAACGACTTCGGCGTCCTCGACTTCCAAGGTGCGCCGCACCCCGCTTTTGGCAGGGTAGTCGAATTCAACCGCATCGCGACCCACCGTCACGTGCTCACACAACAGCGTGGCAATCCCGTAGGACTCGTGTTCGTCGGCGTACTGCTCACCGCCGGCTCGGAAGTAGCCACGATCAAGCAAGCGCAGCGCCAGCGCCAGCACCCGCTCACGCGTCAGACTCCGACCCGCGAGGTCAGCAGCGGTGCGGGCTCGCCAAGCCGGCAACAGTGTGGATAGTTCCAGGACGCGGTCGAACTTCTCCTCGGCGCGGTCTTCCTGCCACGCCGTGTGATACAGATACTGGCGGCGTCCGGCCGCGTCGGTACCCACTGCCTGAATGTGGCCGTTGGGGTGCGGCGAGATCCACACCTTCTTCCAGGCCGGCGGGATAACCAGCTCCCTAATCCGCTGCAGGGTGCCCTCGTCGTCGAGCAGCTTGCCGTCGGGCCCGTAGTAGGCGAAACCCTTGCCCCGGCGCTTGCGCGCGATCCCTGGCTTGCTGAGCACGCTGCGACGCAACCGCATCTTGGCCTCCTGTCCCGTTGGCTAACTGGGCAATTACCCGCCCAGCGAGCCGTTCACACAGGTGACGCTTTTCGCTACCAAGCAGAACGACCCGCCACGGCGGTGCGGCGGGTCGTTTCTGGCAGCGTCAGCCCGCCATGAACTCCTCGTAGGCCGACTCCAGATTCGCCGGCAATGCCGTCACATTGCACTGCCGTTCGGTGTCGCCGATCGGTGCCAGGATGCCGCGCAGGTCGTAATACTCCTGCGGGTGCGCGGTGAAATAGTTGCGCAGACTAGACGCGGCCTCCGCGCGCGGTTGCCCGTAGGCGGCCGTGACCACGTGGTTGGCATCCGGATGTCCGGCCAGGTATTGCTGGGCCGAGCCGGTCACCGACGAAACGGTGGCGTTGACACCGGCGGGACTGCAGTCGGGTGCTGCGGCCGCCGACGGCGCGGCGACGATACCCACGGCCATTCCCCCGAGCAGACAACCGGCGCTGATGCCGGCCACTCGCCGACGCGCGACGATACTGCTGATTTTCATGATCAGTGATTGTCCTTCGAATTCGCCAATTGATTAGCTGAGGCTCCCGAGGCCCGAAATCCAAAGTAGCTGAATGTCAACAGGGCCGAGGTTCGCGCAAAACGAACACGCGTCGTGCCCAGCCGTCGACCGCGTGATTCGGGACACAATGTGGCGTTAGTCGTTAAGCGAACAACCAAATCGGCTCGCCAATGCTGAGAATTCTCAGAAAAGCGGGCCTGCTCTTAAGCAATCGTGATGTCAATCGTGATGAAGCCGTGACCTGAAATTTCGGCCGATGCGCCCGCCCGCCGCACTCAAGTGGGTGAAAATGCTCGCGCGCGCGGCCTCCTCCGTTGCCGGCTTTCCGTCGGCTGGTGGACTGCTCCG
>DATIOT010000174.1:0-6376 GCA_035472875.1 Mycobacterium sp. | reverse complement strand
CACGTTGCCGGTCACTTCCTCGGCGTGCTGGATGATCGCCAACCGGCGACGGACGTCTCGTGGCAGCTGCGGTTCGCTCATGCAGGTCTCCTAGTGCTCGGAGACCCGGACTGTCAACGATGTCCGTCAGTTTTAGACCTTTCTTGGTGGGGCGGGCGGGACTCGAACCCGCGACCAACGGATTATGAGTCCCTAGCCAACTCGTCGGCGACCAGGGGAAACCGTTAGCTGGAACCGGCCAAATCGCCTACGCACCACCATGTTTCGCCGTTGCCGGTACGGTCGCGGTCCGCCCCAGGTACGGCTTGGAATCGCCCCCGGACGCCGCGTTGACGCCGCGATGAGAAGCGGGCCGTCGTGTTAGCTAACCGGGGTTGGTGCGGTGGACCACCGATACGTCAGTGATGACTAACCTCGGCCGCGTCAGGGCCATCGGCGGCTGGGGTTTTTTGGGCGCCAACTTGGTCAGCGAGTTACTGAATCGCGGACACTGGGTCCGCTCCTTCGATCGGGTGGGCTCGCCGCTGCCCGCTCCCCCGGCTGGCCTTGGGTGTAGCCGGTCGCCCGGGGTGGTAGCGGGAGGCCCAGATACGGTGCTATATACGCGATCCCGACGGATACATCATCGAGATCGGCCAGGCCACCGGCATGCTCCACGGCATCTTCGCCGACCGCCCGGCCCGGGACACCTAACCCACCGGCAACGGTGACGTGCGGGTGCCTCTAGGGCCAGGTTCAGCTTGGTCGAGATACCCGCCGGTGGCGGCGTGCCTCAAGCTCGTCGTCTTCGACGACGACGAGCATCGGTTGGCCGGGATCGCAAATCATCGTGACGAGGTAGCGGAGCGGGATGTCGGAGCGGTTGTTGCCGTCCGAGTAGTGGATTACGTCTCCGCCGGGTTCCCAGAACGCCTCGCCGGCCTTGACGGCCCGGGGCGGCTCCCCCTCCAGCTCGAACAGCATCTCGCCTTCCAGCACATAACCGAATGCCGGTCCGCCGGGGTGGCGGTGAGCGGGCGCCCCGGGATCGCCGGGCGGCCACTCGATCACCACGGTCATCGCTTGCGCGTTCACCGGCAGAAACGGCGGGGTGACGCTCTGAATCACGGTGAGCACGTCCTGCAAACGCGCGTCCAGCTCTTCCTGTTTCGACATTGATGTCCTCCTTGCTGAATTAGATCGCTACGCCGCCGCCGTCGGCGGAGGGATGGAACCGGTTGAGGCGACCTGCTCCGGTCGGACCGTCAATCGTGCAGGCGCGCTGCTATCACGGTGCGGGGGAGCTGAAGGGACTCGGGTAACCAATGAGGACCCGCCCTCCGTCGGGGTCTAATCCTTCGATGAGGGTCACTCCGTTTTCGTTGTGGGAGAAGACCGCGGCTGCTGCCCGCCACCAAGGCGACCTTGCGGCGGCGGTCAGTAATCCCAGACGGTCGGTACGCACCGAAAGGCGTTGCCGGCGACCGCCACATGGCAGATGGACGGGAACGGCAAGTGAGTGGCCACCAGCGCCTCGCGGGTTGCCGCCAGCTCCTGCAACAGACGGACCCGGACGCGGGCCGCCTCCTCGGGGTCGTGTTCGAAGCCGTTGAACCACTCGGGGTGCTCGAAGGCGACCTGGAACACGGCGTCGCCGGCGAACGTCAGCCGGTCGCCGCCCGACGCCAGGCGGACCACGCTGTGCCCTGGGGTGTGCCCGCCGGTGCGATATGCGACCACCCCCGGCGCCACCTCGTGCTCCGTCTCGAACGGCCGCAGCCGGCCGCGGTACTGGTCCAAGAACCGCGTGGCAGCCGACCGAAGCGCGTCCGGCACCCCCTGCGGCATCTGGGTGCGGGAGAAATCGGGCGACTCCCAGAACTCGGCCTCGGCGGCCGCCACGTGGACCTGCAGGTCCGGACGCAGCCGGCCTCTCAGCTCGTCGCCGAGCAGCCCGCCAATGTGGTCCATGTGCATGTGGGTGATCACCACGTCGGTCACGGCTGCGAGGTCGACGCCGGCGGCTTCCAATCGCCGCGTCAACCGGCCGGCCGTCGGGAAGTCCGGGAACTCCGAACCCAGCCCCGCGTCGACGAGTATGGTCCGCTCGCCGCTGCGCACCACGACCACGTTCAGCGGCCACTCGAGCACGTCCGGCGGCAGGAACTGGTCGTCCAGCCAGGCCGCCAGGTCGGCCGAGTCGGCGTTGTAGGCGATCGTCTTGCCTGTGATCGGTAGCACCCCATCGCTGATCACCAGCACGTCAATGTCGCCGACCTTTAGTGCGTAGCGCGACGGAACCAATTCGTCGAGCCCCGGTCTACCGGGGTGTGAGGTGCTGTCCAAGCTCATGTTTGTCTCCTCCAGCTAGTCCTGGATGAAGGTGACCGTCTCGTCGAGCGGAGCCCGGCCCGTGCGGATGTACTCCACCGTGACGTCCTCGTACCCGATCGACATGCCACAGAACAGTATGAGCGCGTCTGGGGGTGACACGATATCCTCGACCGTCTTGCGGACCTGTGACCACGCCATCTGTGGACAGCTGTGTAGCCCTTCCGCACGCAGCAGCAGCATGACCGTTTGCAGATACATCCCGAGGTCGGCCCATTGGGCCACGCCCAGGTCGCGGTCGATGTAGCAGAACAGGGCGGCGGGCGCGCCGAAACAGTCCCAGTTGGCGATGGCGGCTCGCTGGCGCGCCTCCCAGTCCTCGCGCGCGATGCCGAGTGCGCTGTAGCGCTCGTGGCCGAACGCGGATCGGCGTTCGCGGTATGGCGACTTCATTGCGGGCGGGTACATCACGTATTCCCGCTCGTCCCACAGAACGCTGTTTGCCACCCGCTCGACGGCGCGCTTCTTGAGTTCGGCCAGTGGCGCGCCGGTCACCACGTAGATGTTCCACGGTTGAAGATTGGATCCGGACGGCGACCATGCCGCGGCGGACAGCACGCGCTCCAGCACCTCCCTCGGCACCGGCTGGTCGGTGAATCCGCGCACCGCCCGTCGGCTTGTGACCGCCTCATAGACGTCCACCATTGCCTACCTTCCGATGAGAATCCGTCCCGGTCTGTCGCAGCCAGCCTATCGGTTGCCGACGGCGAGCGAACCCTTGCAAAGTCCTGGTTCCTCGCAGCGCAGAGCCATCCAGTTTGAGGCTCCGGCCTCGGCCCCGACGCTCCAAATCCGTTGTGCGCCGGTAATCACCGCGGTGTGGTCCAGCAATTCCATGTCGGCCTCCTGGAGCCTCCTGTCCGCTGTTGGGGGGAGGCGGGCACATCGAGCAGGTCCTAGCTTGTAGCGCTGGGTGTGTGAGAGGCCATCCAGTCGCTGAAGCGGGTGGGGAGGACGGTCACTTCTTCGCCGTCGGCGGGGACGATGGTGCTGTCGTCGAGCACCGCACCGTAATAGCGGGCCCCGGCGTCGGTCACCACCTGGCGCGCATCGCCGGTTGCGGCAAACCGGATCCGGATGAAGTCGTCCATGCCGAGCTTTTCCGGGCCGGCGATATTAATAATCCCGTTGACCGGTTCGCCGGTCGCCGCACGGGTGACAGCCGTGGCGACATCCGCGGCGGCAATGGGCTGGAACGCCCCGTGCGGCGCGCGGACCGTGTCACCGTCGGTCATCGAATCGGCGATGCCGTCAACGAATTCGAAGAACTGAGTCGCCCGAACGATCGAATATGGAGATCCCGATTCCGCAATCAGCTTCTCCTGGGCGATCTTGGCCCGCATGTAACCACTTTCGCTTGCCCGGTCGGCACCCACGATCGACAGCGCGACGTGGTGCTGCACGCCGGCGGCCCGCTCTGCGGCGAGCAGGTTGCGGGTAGAGGTGGTGAAGAAGTTCAGCACGTCGTCGTCGGCCCAGGACGGCGAGTTGGACACGTCGACCACCGTGTGGGCATCGGCAAGGGCTTCGGCGAGGCCTTCTCCGGTGAGGGTGTTGACACCCGAGCGCGGCGAGGCGGAGACGGCCTCGTGGCCTAACTCGGTGAGCTGGGCAATGACCTGCGAGCCGATGAGTCCAGTACCGCCGATGACTACGATCTTCATGACCCTTATTACCTTTCGGGATTCCGCGATGAACTGGTGACCCCAGTCTCGTCGCGAGGCTCGCGGTTCGAAACCCTCGGAAGTCCGTAGTCATACGGCGATGCCAGCCTGCGGCTTGGCGAGTTGCGTGTGGGCGCGTCGCTCGACCAGCAATGGAATGAAGTCACGCACGCGGCAGTGCTCGAATCGTGCGACGACCGTCCCCGCGGCGACCCACGTCAGCAGTGCGGTTAGCGAGCCCTGCAGCGAAGCCGCGACCCACCCACCCGATCGCCAGCTCGGCGAGGGCGGCGATCAGCAGCAGCCGCCACCCGCGTTCTCGTCTGGCGGCGATGGCGGCCACGACCCCGAGGGCGGTCGTTGACCTGCAGTTTCTCGGTGGAGCTGCCGGGAATCGAACTCGTCAGTTTTGAGTGAATCTTCGTGGGGCAGACGGACTTTCGCGCTGGTGAATTATCTAGCGCATTCAAGTTGCGGTTGAGGCGACACCGATGTGCGACCGGCGCGCACGAAGCCGACCTGCGTAACGCCCGTGCTGGCCCGCCGATTCGTCGCCGGATTGGCAGGCTTTAACCAGCAACGATGCGCACCGGCGGACCTACTCCGTCTCGACCCGCAGGTCGGTCAGTTGCAGCGACACCAGGGTCGGGAAGGGCAGCGAGCGGTTGCCAGGACCGATCGGGTGGACCCACCGGCGAGTCGGGAACAGCAGCCCGCCGGCCTGAACGTGGTCGGCGCAAAAAAGAGCAGCCCTCGCCCAGCGGCCGATCACCTCGGGGACGTAGTCGTGGCGTCGCAGCCGACCACCGGCATCGACGTAGAAGGTCTGGCGGGGCGAGTGCGTGTCGATGTCCGGCGGGAAGGTCGCGTCGAGGCGCCGCCATGTCTCTCCGCCCTCCGGCCATGTATCTCCATCGCTGACCTCGACCCCCTCACGAGTCAGGAGGTACGGGAACGTGAGGTAGTTCCACATCGCGTAGCCGGCGAAGTAGACGGCGTCCAGCGGGTCCCAGCGAATGTTCCGGCGCAGGCCCGAGCGGCCGAAGAACGCGGCCCGTGCACTCGCGCGCGAGCTGATGACCTCGCCGTCGTGACTTTCGATCCGCACCGCCCCGCGCTCGAAGACCCCCCGCTGCCCATCCCGCGGGAACGGGTCAAAGACCGTGCGAGGCTCCCGCACCTGCACCGTGATGTGGTAGTCCGCGAATCGGTTGCCCGGCACCCGTGTTCGAATCAGCAGCCCTCTCGTGCGCACGCGCGCATGGACCGTCCCCGCCTTCCGCCATCGCTCCAGCCCCCCGTGGGCGTCGAGCACCTCATCCAGAAGAGAGGTCATCAATCCACACTATCCGCGCATAACCCATTCCGTACTGCTGACGGTCGAACTAACTCGGAGTTCTGTAGGTCACGCGAGCTGAGCGGCCTCCCATCAACCCGCTCTAACCAGGGCTTTTACGGTAGGGCGGGCGGGACTCGAACCCGCGACCAACGGATTATGAGTCCGCGGCCAGCACCTTGACGACCAGGGGAAACGATTAGCCGATTCATGCCATATCGCCTGTAAGGGAGCAATTTAGCGCGTTGCCGGTACGTTCGCAGTACGGCTCGGGTACGGCTAGAAAACGCCCTCGGTCGCCGGGGTGAGGCCGGGGTGAGATGCGGCGCGCTCTATTAGCTAGCCACGGCTGGGGCGGCGCGCCGAGCGCACGACTTCCGCTCGACCCGGAGGCCGTCGATTCAGCATCTTGTCAAAAGAGGAATTTCCGTATTGTCATGTTCGCACCGACGCCGTGGCCAGGTTCGGCTGCGCGTTCTCCGACGCGACGCGGACCCGGACCTTGCGGAACTTGCGGACATTCGAATTGGTTCGACGCCGCACAGGGACCTATCTACCGAGCTCACCGGCGGCTGCTCGCAATCGAAGGTCCCGTTGGTACTGCCGAGGTGTCTTCCCGAACCAGCGCCGGCATGAGTGATTGAGGGTGCTCTGCTCTGTGTAGCCGAGCAAGCCGGCGATCTGGTTGAGATGCAGCCCGGGTTCGGCGAGGTATCGCGCCGCCCGGGCCCGCCGTTCCCGCTCGATCAGGTCCTGACATCGCACGCCCTCGGTGGCCAGCCGTCGTTGCAGCGACCGTGGATGCATCGCGAGTTGGTCCGCGATGGCATCAACGCTGCATTCGCCGGTGGGCAGCAGCCGGCGGGTCAGCTCTGCCACGCGGTCGGACAGCGACGCAGTGCGCGGAAGATAGTTGGACTCAAGGTATTTCGCCGCAATTCGCCTGGTCTCCGGATCCGCGCTCTCGATGCGCCGGGCGGCCAACCCGTGGGGTAGCTCGAACCCA
>DATIOT010000173.1:0-6119 GCA_035472875.1 Mycobacterium sp. | reverse complement strand
GGACCAAAAGTCCTCTGAGGAGCAAAAGGCGCAGGCCTTCGGGGCAATGTATGCCTACATACTCGAGTTGGTGGAGCGGAAAGAGCGCGAACCCGGCGACGATTTGATCAGCCGCCTTGTCACGGAATACGTCGCGACTGGTCAGCTCGACCATGCGACTGCGGCCATGACAAGTGTGGTCATGATGCAAGCCGGTCACGAAACCACCGTCAACATGATTTCGCTGGGAACGGTTGCGCTGCTGCAGCATCCCGATGTGTTCGAGCGGCTCGGCCAAACCGACGATCCCGCCGTCGTCGCGAACACCGTCGAAGAGCTCATGCGCTACTTGACCATCGTGCACAGCCAGGTCGACCGCGTCGCGACCGAAGACCTCACGATCGGCGGTCAATTGATCCGCGCCGGGGAATTCGTCATGATGAACCTCCCCGCCGGCAATTGGGACAGCGAGTTCGTCGGCGACGCAGAAACCCTCGACGTCGATCGAAATACCCGTGGGCACTTGGGTTTCGGCTACGGTGTGCACCAATGCATCGGACAGAACCTGGCGCGTGTCGAAATGCAGGTCGCATTCGCCACGTTGGCGCGGCGGCTGCCCGGGCTGAAGTTGGCAGTGCCCCCAAATGAACTGAGGTTCAAAGACTCGGATATTTACGGGATGAAAGAGCTGCCGGTCAGCTGGTGACCAGGGTGACATCGTCTGACGATCTTCGGTTCGACGAGCAGGTTGCCGTGATCACCGGCGCCGGTGGGGGACTGGGCAAGCAGTACGCGCTGCTGCTGGCATCGCGGGGCGCCCGCATCGTAGTCAACGACACCGGAGGATCGGTGACGGGCGACGGATCTAGCAGTGAGGCGGCAGATGCCGTCGCGGAACAGATCCGCCAGCGGGGCGGCGAGGCCGTTCCCGACAGCCACAGCGTGACGAGCCTGGAAGGCGGAAAGGCGATCATCGAAGCCGCCCTTCGCGCCTGGGGGCGGGTGGACATCGTGATCAACAACGCGGGAATCGTGCGCGACGCGCCATTCCAGGACATGACCGCCGAGCGACTCGAACCCCTGGTGGATGTGCACTTGAAGGGCGCGTTCTACGTGACACAGCCAGCCTGGAAAATCATGCGCGAGCAGCGGTATGGCCGGGTGCTCAACACCTCTTCGGCCGCCGGAATCCTCGGCGCCGAACGCATGAGCAATTACGGCGCGGCCAAGACGAGTTTGATCGGCTTCACCCGCGTCCTAGCCGGCGAAGGGGCCGACCACAACATCAAGGTCAATGCCATCGCACCGATCGCATATACGCGGATGCTGGCGCACTCAGTCGACGGCGCCGGCCAGCAGGATGACGCGGCTGCGCAGGCGGTATTGGATGACCTTGTGGGCCAATACCTGCAGAAACTGGACCCAGCGCTGGTGGCGCCGGTGGCGGCCTTCCTGACGCACCAGGATTGTCCGGTGTCCGGCGAGATCTACACGGTCGGCGCCGGACATGTCGCGCGATTCTTCATTGGTAGGACAAGGGGTTTCTACAGTCCCGCACTGTCCATCGAGGACGTGCGTGATCATCTCGACGAGATCCGCGACGAAGCCGGCTACACCGTGCCCGGCGGACCCGCCGACGAGATGAGCGAGCTTTTCTCAACGATCATGACGGAGGCTACTCTCGACCGGCCGACACCCAGCTGAGGTCTTCGAAGCGGTCACCAGCAACTGCGGAGGCGGCGGCATCCAGCGCGACCAACTGCTCTGGTGTAAGGGTCACGGCCAACGAGTCGACGTTCTCGTCCACACGCGCCGCCCGTCGAGTCCCCGGGATCGGCACAGACGTCACGCCGAACTTTTCGCCACGATGCCGAAGCCACGCCAGAGCGACCTGCGCGCCGGTTGCGCTCTGCTCGTCGGCGACTGAGGTCACAACATCCACGACCGCGAGGTTGGCATCCAGCGCCCCCTGTCCAAACCGCGGCATCTTGCGGCGGAAGTCGGTTGGCGACGACAGATCCGCGGCGGAGCGGACCGTTCCGGTGAGGAAACCCCGCCCCAGCGGCGAATACGGCACGAATCCGACACCCAGATCAGCGGTGGTCGGCACGACCCTGTGCTCGACGTCGCGGCTCCAGATCGACCACTCGCTCTGCACAGCGGCGATTGGGTGGACCGCGACGGCCGCGCGGAGTTCGTCGGCCGTCACCTCGGATAATCCGAGGTGACGCACCTTGCCGGCCGTCACCAGCTCCGCCATTGCCCCGACCGTCTCTTCAATCGGCACGTTGAGATCACGTCGGTGCATGTAGTAGAGGTCGACGACGTCGGTGTTCAGCCGCTGCAGGCTTTCGTCGATGCACGAACGGACATAGGTGGCGTCCCCCCGTACCGAACGCGAGCCTGCTGCTGGGTTGCCGTCGATACCGAATTTCGTTGCGAGCGTGACCTCGTCGCGGCGATCCTTTAACAGCTTGGCGATGAGCCGTTCGTTGTCGCCGCCACCGTAGATATTGGCGGTGTCGATGAAGGTGACACCGACGTCGAGGCAATGGTTCAGGGTGGCAAACGATTCGGTGTCGTCGACTTCACCATAAATCGGCGTCAGCGCCATCGCGCCGAACCCGATTGCACTGACGGTAAGTCCGTCACCAAGATCTACGGTGGGAACTGCGGTGGTCATGGGTGCACTCCTCGTCCTTGTCTGACCAATCCTCCACGACAACCGCAACCCGCGCACCACGCCTGTTATGCCTGATCGGAGCGTTGCTGGGCGATTCCCTGCCGCGGAGAAGCGCTCACCCGGTGGTCACGGCTTCGGCAACAGAGGCGCGTAACCGTGGGTGCAGCAAATCGACCGGGGCGAAACCGCTCAGCAGCTGAACGCTATGCCGACGCCATCGGGCGGTGGCACCGACCGCAGGCAACCGAACGGGTCGATGCCGGAGGTGGCGAACCGCACCGCCGCCTGGTGCGCGTAGTTCACGCAGAACAGACCGCCTTGATCGGCACGACAGCGATAGTCGTCGTATGACAACGAGTTCCCGTTCGCCAACTCGGGGCCGTTGCCATTGACGAACGGACCCGGATCGCCGCGGGCCGACCCGATCTGCAGGTTCGTTCCGTCGAAGTCGACCCAGCCGCCCTTCCATTCGCCGTAGGCTGTCTCGGGCCGGGGTGGGGGATTGGCCAGGTCGACCAGACACGCCAGCGCGTTGCCGGTGTGTTTGGAATCCGTCATGCAAACGACTTTGCCAGCTGCGACAGTGAAGGCGATGTCGTTACTCAGCGGGGTGGTGACGCCGTCGCGTGTGACGTTGTGATAGCGGGCGGGATCGGCAGGGTGACCGGCCTCTATCCAGGCGATGACATCTGAGATCGCCGCTCCGGCGACCGGCGGGCTGGCCGGCGCGGGTGGTTTGCTCCCCGGCGGTCCAACGGCTGTCGTCGGGGCAGTCCCCGCAGATGTCCGGGTGCTGGTTTGCGTCTGCTCCGAGTGGCCGCCGACCGGGTGCGAGCATCCAGCAACCAGCAATGACACTGCGACCAGCGCGGCGATCCGCATTCCGTCAGGCTAACCGCCGCTGCCCGGATTAAGGCGCTGCACGCGCGTTACGCCCGTCATGTCGGCTACCGTCGGGTTATGCACGAGCGCACTGTCCGCGCACGCACCGGCATCGGCATCGTCGAAGGCTTCACCCACGACGGCGTGAACCGCTGGCGATCCATTCCATACGCGCAGTCGCCGGTGGGGCGGCTGCGATTCCGAGCGCCGCAGCCGGCCCAGCCCTGGTCAGGCGTGCGGCACTGCCATGGCTTCACCAACTGTGCGCCCCAGCAACGTATGTACACCCTGGTCGGCGTCGGCAAATACCAGCCAATGAGCGAGGACTGCCTCACCCTCAATGTCGTCACACCCGAAGTCGTCAGTGGCGAACCGCTGCCGGTCATGGTCTTCATACACGGCGGCGGGTACATCCTGGGCAGCTCGGCAACCCCGCTCTACGACGGCGCCGCGCTGGCACGCCGCGGTTGTGTGTACGTATCGGTCAACTACCGGCTGGGCGCGCTGGGATGCCTGGATCTGTCGTCGCTGTCGACGCCGGATATCACCATTGAGAGCAACTTGTATCTGCGCGATCTGGTGCTGGCTTTGCAGTGGGTCCGAAACAATATCGCGGCGTTCGGGGGCGACCCGGGCAATGTCACCATCTTCGGCGAAAGCGCGGGCGCATGCATCACCGCCACCTTGTTGGCTGTGCCCGCCGCCGAAGGCCTGTTCGACCGGGCGATCTCGGAAAGTCCGGCGTCGGGCCTGGTGCGGTCGAAGGAGATTGCCGACGAGTTCGCGAACCGGTACGCCAACCTCTTTGGCGCCCGCACCCGGGGCGCCGCCAATGCGCTGATGGAGGCATCCCCAGCCCAACTGGTGGAGACACAACACCGGCTGATCGACCAGGGCATGCAGAAAAGGTTAGGCGCCTTCCCAATTGGCCCGGTCATCGGCGACGACTACTTACCGATGGACCCTGTCGAGGCGATGCGGTGCGGTCGGGCACATCGGGTGCCGCTCATCGTGGGCACCAACGCCGAGGAAGGCCGGTTGTTCACCCGATTTCTCGGAATGCTGCCGACCAACCAATCGATGATCGAAGAGCTGCTGGCCGACACGGAACCGGCTGCGCGCGAACGCATTACCGCGGCCTACCCAGACTACCCCGCGTCGTCGGCTTGCATCCAGCTCGGCGGCGACTTCGCCTTCAGCTCGGCGGCCTGGCAGATCGCCGAGGCCCACGGTAGCCATGCGCCCACCTACCTGTACCGGTACGACTATGCCCCCCGGACACTGCGCTGGTCGGGTTTGGGAGCTACCCATGCCACCGAATTGTTGGCCGTCTTCGACCTTTATCGCACGAGGTTTGGGGCGTTGCTGACCGCTGCGGCCGATCGCCGCGCCGCGCTGCGGGTCAGCAACCAGGTGCAACGGCGTTGGCGGTCCTTCAGCCGCACCGGGGTGCCGGGCGACGACTGGCCGGTCTACACGCCCGCCGACCGCGCCGTCATGGTTTTCGACCGCAAGTGCCGCATCGAGTTCGACCCGCATCCGGACCGTCGGATGGCATGGGACGGCTTCTCCCTGGCACGCTGACCCTCATGGACTCTGAATTCGAGCGAGTCATCGAACGACCCACTGATCTCACGGCCTCGTGGTTGGCCGCGGCGATCGGCGCCGGGGTTGTTGCCGATTTCGTCGTTGAGCGCATCGGCACCGGCCAGATGAGTGAGTGCTACCGCGTTCGGCTCACCTACGCCGACGCCGGCTCCGACGGGCCCGAGTCGGTGGTGCTGAAGGTCGCGGCCACCGATCCGGTGAGCCGGCAGACCGGGCTGGCCCTGGGTCTTTACGAGCGCGAAGTCCGCTTTTACGGCGACATCGCACCACGGCTCGGCGGCCCGATAGCGCCCTGCTACCACGCCGCCGTCGACACCGCGACAGGGGTGTTCGATCTGTTGCTCGGCGATGCCGGGCCGGCGGTCGTTGGCGATGAAATCGCCGGCGCCACAACCGAACAGGCCAGGCTCGCGGCCGTCGAACTGGGAAGGCTGCACGGCCCGCTGCTCGGTGACACATCGCTTGCCGAAGCGTGCTGGCTCAACCGTGAGGCCCCGCTCAACCAAGCGATGATCACCCCGCTCTACGCCGGCTTCATCGAGCGTTACGGCGACCAAATCGGCGCAGAACACCGCGTCGTGTGTGAACGCCTGGTGGCCGCTTTCGACGGCTACCTGGCCGCCGAGTCGGAGCAGGGCCGAATCCAGGGCCTGGTGCATGGCGACTATCGACTGGACAACATGTTGTTCGGTACCGCCGGAGCCGACCGGCCACTGACCGTAGTCGATTGGCAGACCGTTTCCTGGGGTCCGGCACTGACCGACCTGTCTTACTTCCTCGGTTGCGCGCTGTCGACGCAGGATCGTCGTGCCGAGTACGAGGCATTGCTGCGGGCTTACCACGAGGCGCTGGGGCGAGCTGCGCCCATCACCCTCGCCGACGTCAGCGAAGGTGTCCGCCGCCAAAGCTTTTTCGGCGTGATGATGGCGATCGTCTCGTCAATGCTGGTGGAGCGCACGGAGCGGGG
>DATIOT010000172.1:0-1546 GCA_035472875.1 Mycobacterium sp. | reverse complement strand
AATGCTACGCACAACGGTTCATCGGCAGCGTCCGCGCCGAATGCACCAACCGGCTGCTGATCTACCACGAACGACACGCCCGCACCATTCTCAACCAGTACGTGCGCCATTTCAACGACCACCGCCCGCACCAGAGCCTGGGCCAACACCCACCAATCCACGACCCCGCCACCGTGATCCCTCTCGGCACCCCGATCCGACGCCACCGAGTCCTCGGCGGCGTGATCAACGAGTACCGACGAGCCGGCTAGCTCAGCCAGAGAAACACCTGGCCAACGGCTACGCATCGAGTTTTGGCACGCCACACGATCATGAGCTACCCGACGCGCTGGGGACCCTCATCAGCGATGTCACTCGCCGCTGCGCGCAGCTGACCGACCTCGGACACGCCCGGGTGATCGAATGCGCCGACCGCGCACTGGCCGCGCTCATCACCCACAACCGCGTTCTTCGTGCCCTGTGCCATCCTGTTGGCGAACGGCATCTGGCCGTCCACTCGACCAGGAACTGAAGTTCCGCACGGCGTTGCTGAAACTTGGCTACGCGTTCCCAGTACAGCCCACGTCCTGAGCGAGTTAATCACCGCCGTGACGCCGATGTGCGAGGGTCAGGGAAGCCGAGGCTGAGATAGCCCGGCGCGCGCTTGGCCAGGGACGAGGCGAGGACGCGGGTGTCGATGTCGTGATAATCGTAGACCTCGGCGGTGGTCTTTCCCGGATACGGGCGCAGGATACGTCCCACGTACTGCACGAGACGGCCCTTGAAGGCGATCGGTGCGGCGAGGAACAGGGCATCCAGCATCGGGCAGTCGAATCCCTCGCCGATGAACGGGCCGGTGGCCACGACCAGCAGCGGTGCGCTGTCCGTGGGCTCTTGCAGGCGGCCCAAAGCGAGGCGCCGGATCTTGGTGCTCATTCCTCCGCGCAGGATGACCGGATCGTGCCCATGTTGGCGGAGTTCGTCGGTGAGTCGCTCCAGGTGCGCCCTCCACTGGGTGAGCACGAGACAGTGCCGGCCGCGGTCCAGCGCGGCTGTCACGTCGTTGATCACCTGAGTGGTGCGGGCATCGTCCGCGATGAGGTCCCGGTAGATGGCGGCCATCCCCCCGGGCGCTGTGGGGTCGGCTTCACCGGTGTATCGGAATCCGGTGTCGCGCACGTGCAGTACGGGCAATGGCTGTGGCGCGGGAACTGGCTGCGTGAATTCCAGCTGTGGCGACTGGTCATCGGCGGCTGTGTCCGGTGGGGGGTAGACGATGTTATGCCGGATCGGGCCGAGTTGGAGTGTGATCAGGTCGTCGAGTTTGTCCCGGCGGTAGGGCGTGGCGGTCAGTCCCAGCCAGCGGCGCGCTGGGATCTGTTTGACGGCGTGTTCGAACGCCGCTGCGGGGATGTGGTGGCATTCATCCGCGATCACCAGCCCGTAGCCGTTGGTGAGTGAGGCGATGCCGTCCTTGCGGGCCAGGGTTTGCAGCATCGCGACATCGACTACGCCGCGGGTTTTCGTGCGGCCGCCACCGAGTTGCCCAGCCTTGACGCCCAGCAGC
>DATIOT010000171.1:0-11447 GCA_035472875.1 Mycobacterium sp. | reverse complement strand
CACCCGGTGCGTCGTGCTGGCCCGCACCGGCGGCCCCGGATCGCGAGGTATCAGCGCCTTTCTGGTGGACATGGACACACCGGGGGTGACCGCGAGCCCACTAGAAACGATGGCCGGCGTCGACGAATTCTGCTCGACGTCGTTCGTCGACGTCGAGGTCCCCGCCCAGCGTCTGCTCGGTGAGCTCGACGCCGGCTGGCGGGTCGCACAGTTCATCTTGTCCTGTGAGCGCGGCCCGATCTTCTGGCAGCGCGGCGCCTGGCTCGCCTACCATCTCGGTCTGCTCCTTGACACCGCGGGCGAGGGAGCGTCTTCGGCGCTTGGCGAGGCCTATCAACTGTTGTGGGCATTCCGCGCCACCTCGAAGAGGACGCAGGACCGCATCGCCGCAGGTGATCTGCCCGGCCCCGAAGCCTCGGTGGACAAGATCATGATTGCCGCCGCCGACCAGGCCGTGTTCGATGTCGCGCGTGATCTGCTGCGCGGCGACATGGAGACCGATGACACCGCGCGCAGCCGGGCGTGGCGCCGAGAGTGGGCATACTCGCGGGCTGCCACCATCTACGGAGGCACCAGTGAAATCCAGAAAGACATCGTGGCGTCGCGGCTGCTCGGATTGCCGAGAAGCGCGTGACTGAGGCCCATACCATCGACGCGACCGAGCGGGTCCTGATGGTGGCGACGCTTCGCGGACTGGCCGAGGAGCTCGACGGAACCGAACTTACCCAGGCGCTCGATGCGTTCGGGTTCGCCGAGCTGCTCGCCGAGGCACCCCGCGACGCGGTGTCAACGCTGTTCACCTCACTCGGCCGCGCCGGATCGATGTCGACGTCGCTGCAGGATGTCCTGCTGCAACCACTGGCCGAATATCTGCCGATGGCGACGACAGAATGCAACGTCGTGCTGCCCGGCATCGGCGCCGACCAGGTCGGCGCGACCGAGGGCGGGCCGCTGGCGGTACGCGGCCTGGTCATCGGGGCGCGCCCGGCCCCGACATATCTGGCGCCGGTCGCGATCAGTGGTGAGCTGGCCTGGATCGGCCTGCAGGAGTCCTCGGGGATCTCGAGGCGGCGGGTCGGCGGTCTTGATCCGGCCTTGGCGATGACCGAAATCACCGGCGTCGACGTGACGGCCGACGTGATCGTGGCGGGGAAGCGGGCCGTCGCGGCCTGGGATGCGGTCGCGACGGCAGGCCGGCTGGCGCTGGGATACCAGATCCTCGGAGCAGTCGGCCAGATGATCGACCTTGCGGTCGACCACGCTCGCAGCCGGGTGCAGTTCGGCCGGCCTATCGGGTCGTTTCAAGCGGTCCGCAACCGCCTGGCCGACGCACACGTCGCCCACGAAGGCGCCGCAGCAGCCCTCGCGTCGGCCTGGGACGCCGACGACGCCGTCCTGGCGGATCTGTTGGCGAAATCGTTGGCGGGGCGCGCGGCCCGGATCGCCGCCACCCAGTGCCAGCAGGTGCTGGCCGGCATCGGCTTCACCGCCGAGCATCCCTTCCACCGTTTCTTGGCACGCGCGCTGGTGCTGGATTCGGTGCTGGGTTCGGCCACCGAACTGCCCGCGGCGATCGGCGCCCACCTGATCTCGGCCGGGACGATCCCGCGGCTGGTGGACCTGTGAGCGGCGGCGACCGGTCTTGCGCGCAGGCGCACCCGGCCGTCGTCGTGGCACGTCACGGACCGGTGGCGTGCGTGACCTTGGCCCGGCCCGACAAGGCCAACGCCATGGACGCCGAGATCACCGATGCCCTGCTCGGGGCCGTCCTCGCCCTGCGTGACGACGCCGACGTGCACGCGATGGTGCTCACCGGCCAGGGCAGCGCCTTCAGCGCCGGCGGGGACATCGAGACCATCCGTGCGATGCGCGAGGACCGCCAGATGCGCGACGCGGTGCTGGAGGCCCATCAGGAGCTGTTCTGGGTGATGACGCGGCTGCCTTTCCCGACCGTCGCCGCCGTCAATGGCCCCGCGGTCGGTGCCGGCGTCACGGTGGCGCTGTTGTGCGACCTGGTCGTGATGGCCGTGGACACCTTCCTCAGCGACCCGCGGGTCTCGCTTGGACTCCTGGACGGGGCCGGCGGGTTGGTGCTCTGGCCCCTGCTGACCAGCCTGTCGGCCGCCAAGGAACATCTACTGCTGGGCGACCGGGTCAGCGGTACCGAAGCCCATCGCCTGGGGCTGGCGAACCGGGCGGTACCCGCATCCGACGTGCTGGAGGAGGCGCTGCAGCTGGCCAGGCGCCTCGCCGAGCTCCCGGCGCAGGCCGTCCAGCAGGCCCGCCGGCTGTTGAACTCCCACATCGATCGGGCGGCCGCGATCCTCCCGGATTGTGCCCGCGCCGAAAGCGCGTGTTTCGACACCGAGGAGCACCGCGTCCTGCTGGAGCGTCTGAGTGCGCGGGTGGCAGCCAAGACCGCGAGGACCCCGTAATGGGCGCCGGTACCCGGGTCGCGCTCGTCACGGGTGGAACCCGGGGGATCGGTCGTGCCATCACCGACCGGCTCACGCAGTCCGGTGTCGCGGTGGCCGCGGCGTACGCCAGCGACGTCGCCGCTGCGCACGCGGTGCACGACGACGCTGCGCGGTGCGGGGCCACCGTGACCCTGCATCAGGCCGATGTCGGCCAGCCGACTTCCTGCCAGACGCTGGTCGCCGAGGTTCTCGAGCAGCATGGGCGGCTGGACTATCTGGTCAACAACGCCGGGATGGTAAACGAGCAACGCCTCAGCGAGGTCAGCCCCGAGGACTGGCACCGCCAGCTCGCGGTGAACCTGTCTTCGGCGTTCTTCCTCAGCCAGGCCGCCCTGGCGCACATGACCCAGCAGCGTTCCGGGCGGGTGGTCAACATCGGCTCGGTCACCGCGCTGCTGGGCAGCCCAGTTCAGGTCGCGTACGGCGCCGCCAAGGGCGGCATCGTCGGCCTGACCAGATCCTGCGCTCGCGCCGTCGCGCGCAAGGGGATCACCGTGAACTGCGTGATCCCCGGCAGCTTCGACACCGATCTGTCGGCCGAGTTGGTTTACACCGACCGGGATGCGGTGACGTCGATGATCCCGGTCGGTCGCTGGGGGCGTCCCGAGGAGCTGGCGCACGCCGTCGTGTTCCTGCTCGACGACCTCGCCTCCTATATCACCGGCGCGGTCCTAACTGTCGACGGTGGAATGAGTATGGGCGGATGAGGTTGAACCGAACTCGACTCACCGCGACCGATATCCTGGCGCCCCCGGTGGCCCCGGACCGCCTCGCGGAATACCGGCGCTTCGGCTACGTCAGCGACCTGACAATGTCTGCGTCGGTAGTCCGAGCCGCCCGGCAGTGGGGCTCGCAGCCGGCCGTCATCGAAGGCGGCCATCAGCTGACCTACCACGAGCTGCTCGAAGTGGTCGAACGCGCTGCCGCATGGCTGGCCGGAGCGGGCGTCGGCCCCGGCGACGTGGTGTGCTGGCAGACGCCCAACTGGTGGGAAGCTCACGTGCTGGGCCTGGCGGTCTGGCACGCGGGCGCGGTGAGCTGCCCGATCGCCCCGTTCTACCGGGAACACGAACTGCGTCAGGTCATCGAGCAGGTACGGCCGGCCGCCGTGGTGACCGCCGAGACGTTCCGCGGCTTCGCCCACGCCGAGGCGTTCGACGACCTGCTCGCCGGGGCGGGTCTCGGCGATGTCGCCCGCATCGTGCTGCGGGGAACCCGGCCGGGCTGGTCGCCGTTCGACGTCGTCGTCTCGCACGGCCGGCGCCAGGAGTCCGCCCAACTTGGGGCCGACGAACCCTGCCTGATCCTCTTCACTTCCGGGACCACCTCGGGTGCCAAGGCCGCGGTGCACTCCTCGCGCACCTTGCTGGCTGAAACCCGCCAGCTCGCCGATGCGTGGGGCCTGTCCTGGGAGGACGTCGCCTACATGGCTGCCCCGCTGCAGCACATCACCGGCGTGCTCAACGCGATGACCATCCCGCTGTTGGTCGGCGCCTCCGCGGTGCTGTCCGAACGGTGGGACGCCGACGTCGCGGTGGCCGACATCCTGCGCCACCGGGTGACCTATTCGGCCGGGGCGACGGTGTTCCTGCAGGAATTGACCGACGCCGCCCGGGCCGCGCGCGTGCACCTGCCGCTGCGGATGTTCGCCTGCGGGGGGGCGACGGTGCCACGCGCGGTCATGGAACGCAGTGAAGAACAGGGAATTCCGGCCGCACGGGTGTACGGCATGACCGAGCTTCCGACCGTGACGGTGATGAACCGCGCCTATCCGTTCGACTTGCGCGCAGAAACGGACGGCGCGATCGCCCCAGGCGTTCAGATCCGGGTCGTCGGGACGGACGGCCAACCACTGGACGCTGGATGCGCAGGCGAACTGCTGGTGCGTGGTCCCGAGCAGATGTTGGGCTACCTTGATGCCGACGCCAACCGGGCCGCCCTCGACGAGGCGGGCTGGTTCTCCACCGGGGATGTCGGCGTTGTCGACGGCGCTGGCTTCGTCACCATCACCGGGCGCCTGAAGGACGTCATCAACCGTGGCGGCGAGAAGTTCTCCACCCGTGACATCGAAGACCTGCTCCTCGCGCACCCCGCGGTGCGCCACGCCGCCGTGGTGCCGGGGCCTGACGCGAGGTTCGGTGAAGTTCCGATCGCGTTCGTCGTCTTCGACGATCCGGACCAGGCGTCTGCCGACGACTTGGCACGCCACTTGCACGCCACTGGATTGGCACGCCAAAAGACCCCCGTCGCATGGCATTTCGTGGATTCTCTGCCTATGACACCGTCTGGCAAGGTCAAGAAGTTCGAGCTGGCTGCAGCCGCGGCCACCGCAGAGAGGCGGCGATGAACGTCGACCAATTTCGCACCATGATGACCCTCGCCGAGGACGCCGAGGGACGCACGGTGCTGCCGGTCCCTGACCCAACCGTCGAACGGATCTTCGGCGGGCAGATCATGGCGCAGCTCATCGCCGCCGCCGCGCCGCCCGGATCGAGCAAGGCGGTGAAGTCACTGCAGATCGCGTTCCCCCGCGCCGGGCGCGCCGGCGATCCGCTGTACCTGGACCTGGAAAAGACCCACGACGGGCGCTCGCTGGGGCATCGGCGTGCGGTGGCCTGGCAGGGCCAGGAGGCCGCCCGTCGGGTGGTCGCGACCGCATCGATCCTCGTCGACCACGCCGACGACGGATACGACTATCAGTACAGCGCCGCTGCGGCCGGTGATCCGATGGCGGCCAAACCCGTTGACTTCGCTGTCGTTCCGGGCGAAGCCCGCGTGATCGGCGACGGTCTGGATGTCGAGGATGCCGCCGCCGCGGAGCTGGGGTTCTGGATGCGCTGCCCGGACTTCACCGACACCGCGCTTGCGCAACCGGTCATTGCCTACATCTCGGACTGGCCGCTGATCGGCACCCTGCTCAAAGCGGTGCCCGGGGTCAGCCAACGCGATGCCCACGTCAGCGTCCAAACCGGTGTCGTGACCCACTCGATGTGGTTTCACCAACCGTTCGACGTCGCGCAGTGGCTGCGGGTGCAGATCCACGGCGTGCGATTGGTCGGTGGCCGTGGCTTCGGCACCGGCGACGTTTACACCCAGTCCGGATCACACGTGGCGTCCTTCGCGCAGGAAAGTGTCATAAGGACCCCACCGAAAGGAATGCAGCCATGACAGCTCAGCATTTCGTCCGCTACGAGATCGACGACCGGGTCGCGGTCATCACCTTGGACCGCCCCGAGGCCGCCAACGCCCAAACACCGGGCGTCCTCAAGGACCTCGATGACGCTTGGCGCCGCGCCGACGAAGACCCCGATGTCCGAGTCATCGTCCTGCAGACCACCGGTAAGCACTTCTCCGCCGGACACGACATGTCGGGCAACGATCCGTCGGCCGACGGGCGCAACCTGCGCCCGCAGCGCACCGACGGCAAGCTCCTCGCCGAGAGCTACTACGATTGGGAGACCCGGGGCTACCTGGAGTATGCGAAACGCTGGCGCGACATCCCCAAGCCGTCTATTGCCGCGGTGCAGGGCAAGTGCATCGCGGCCGGGTTGATGCTGTGCTGGCCGTGCGATCTCATCGTCGCCGCGGACAACGCGCAGTTCTCCGACCCGGTGGGTCTGATGGGCATCATGGGCGTCGAATACCACGCTCACACTTGGGAACTCGGGCCCCGCAAAGCCAAGGAGATGCTGTTCACCGCCGGCTCGGTAACCGCCGAGGAGGCACTGCGCACCGGGATGGTCAATCACGTGGTGCCGCTGCAGGACTTGCAGTCGGCCACCATGACTCTGGCTCACCGCGTCGCCCAGACCGACCCGTGGGCGCTGCGCCTGGCCAAGCGGGCCGTCAACCACACCCTGGACACAATGGGCTTCTCGACGGCGATCGCCTCGTGTTTCGACATGCACCATCTCGGACACACCAGGGCGCTGGCCGCGACTAACGGGCAGACCGTCGTGATGGCCAACCTGGAACGGATGAAAGACGCGGGCCGCACCAAGTGAAAAAGTTCGCCGGCAAGGTCGCCTGATCATCGGTGTAGGCCGCGGCAAGCGGCCAGGCCAGTACGCGAGGCTGGATTTTGCCTGACCATCCATGATGGGGGCTGCGGTGCCCGGCCTCAAGGTGTTGAACCGGATGCCGCGGTGGTTGAACTCGCGGGTCCACGTCCGGGTATAGGACGCAGTGCTGCGGGTTGTCGTCAGGATGCCAGCGTCTGGAGGGAGATCTCCCAGAGCCGCGTCGCCGCGTCAGGGTCGAGCGCGTAGGGGGCGACGCCACGACCGGTGCCGGGTTGGCTTGGTCCTGCTTGGTTGCAGTCTTCGAAGTAACGGCCGCCGATTCCCTGGAGCAGCGGTGAGGTCGCGAGCAGCACCGAGGTTGCGGCTCCCTGCTCTGGGGTCTTCCAGTGGAAGCTCCCATTTTCGTCTTCAATGTGTACGCGGGTGCGCTCCAGGTCCTCGTCGGTGATGTAGCGCTGCAAGTTGGACCGGACGGTGCCCGGCTGCAGCGCGTTGACGGTGATGCCGTCTCCTCCCCAGCGCCTGGTCGCCTCCACCGCGAAAAGCACGTTGGCGGTCTTCGACTGCGCGTAAGCGTCCCACGGCTCGTAACGGCGGTTGAGGAAATGGATGTCGCCGAAGACCACCGGCGAGCGCAGGTGAGCTCGGGAGCTGACCGAGACGATGCGGCCCCCCCCCGGCGGCCGCGAGCGCGCGGTGCAGCCCGGCGGCCAGCGCGAAGTGGCCGAGATGATTGGTGGCGAACTGAAGCTCCCAGCCCTGCGGTGTGCGGGTCTGCGGGCATGCCATTACTCCGGCGTTGTTGACCAGGACGTTCAGCGGTCCGTCCCACGCGGCGACGAACGACGCGACCGATGCCGGGTCGGCGAGGTCAACAGGCGCGACCAGGATGTGGGTATTTCCGGTGGTGGCCTCGATCTCCGAGGCGACGCGCTTTCCTGCGTCGGTGTCGCGGACCGCGAGGGTCACCTCTGCGCCGGTGGTCGCGAGCGCACGCGCGGTCTCGAGGCCGATACCGGATGCCCCACCGGTCACGATGGCCCGGCTGCCGGCCAGATCGATCCCGGCGACAACCTCGGCGGCTGTGGTTTCCCATTTGAAGGGCGTGGTGATCGGCGTGGTCACAGTCATGCTGGCTCCCGTGTATTCGGCGGTACCGCGGAGCCGACCCGCGTCTTCATGGATAGTGACGCGGTGCGGCGATCGGCCGCTCCTTGGGTGCGGGACCGGTGAGCGTTGTCGATGAGTCGGCGGATGATGGGCAGAGCCACGTGCATGGCCAGGGCCAGCGTGGCCTCGTCTTCTGCTGGCAGGGCTGTCAGCAGTTCGGCCAGCTGGTCGCGGCGGCCGCGCCGCTGATCGTCCAGCGGCGCCCGCCCAGCGTCGGTGATGGTTACCAGAGCGGCCCGTCCGTCTTCGGGGTCATCGATTCGGGTGACCAGGCGCTGTCGTTCCAACCGCTGAACCAGTTCGGTCATCGACGGCTGGCCGATGCCTGCCGCCGCGGCCAGCGTCGTTACCCGGACCGGTCCTTCCCGATTGAGCGTGTCCAGCACCATGGAGGCGGTCAGGTTCAGTGCTGCGCGATCGGACATGTGCCGCACCACGAGGATCGCCGCCTGCTCTAGCCCCTCGGCGATGTCCTCTCGGCTGGCAACCCGGGATGACTGTTCCATAACCCCATGCATATCACATCTCCATCGGGTGCCGATATAGATGTGGCGACGGACGGCTTCTGGCAACGGTCCATGCGTCACGCAAGGGCGACCCGCTGGCGGCGCAAACGTGGTCGGTCGCTTTGACGCGTCGGCGGCGCCCCGCGAGCCCCGCAGCGGTCTCTCTCTCTGTCTGGAATTTATTGCTGTGGTGCAACAGTTATTGCAACACGCTTCGTCGTGCGGATCGCTGTTCGGCGGGGCATTTCGGCACGCGTCGAAGCCGCGCTTTCACCGAATTTCGGCTCACGACTGAAGCGGAGCCAAGCTTAAATCCATTGTCTATTACATCGGTGCAGGATGTACTGAGGTAAGAACGGAAGATGGATGATGTCTGCCCGCAGGGCGCCGATCCGGCTTGAGGATTGGTTTCAGCTCTCCCGCACTGGCTGCTGATCGATTCGTCGCTCATGGTCTACGCGTCGATCATTAGAGCCCGCCCACCACTGTTTCGTGAGCACCACCCACCTGTTTCGTGAGCACCACCCACCAGACGCGCAACACCTGCAGTGCGTCAGTCCGTCATTAACAAGCTGACCAGCCCCTGGCGGTCGAGTTTGCCGGTGGGCAGCATCGGTAGCTCGGTCTCGGCGAGGACTGCGATGACTGTCGGCACTTTGAACCCGGACAGGTTGGCGCGGGCATGGGCGACGACGGCGTCGGTGGACAGCTGGGCGCCGTGCGCGGGCACGACGGCGGCTGCGACGACCTCGCCGCGTACCGGATGGGGCAGGGCGACTACGAAGCTGTGCAGCACGCCGGGCATGGCGTCCAGGACCGATTCGACCTCGGCCGGTGAGACATTGGACCCGGCGGTTTTGATGAGGGCGCTGGCGCGACCGGTGAAGTGCAGGTGCCCGGCGTCGTCGAACCATCCGCGGTCGCCGGTGTCATACCAACCGTCGGCGGTGAGCACTTCGTGGCGTTCCTGTTTGTAGATCCCGCTCATCAGGATCTGGCCACGCACCTGGATTTGGCCTTCCTGCCCCGGGGGCAGCCGGAGGCCCGCGGTGTCCACGATCCGGTGCTGCACGAGCCCGGGCAGCGGGATACCGAAGGAGCCGCGCCGCTGCGGTGGCAGCGGGGTGTCGGGGACCTCGACCATGGTGTGCGGGCCGCCGGTCTCGGTCATGCCGAGCAGGTTAGGGGTCAGCTCCGGTTCGCTGGGTCGACGTTCGGGCGGCAGCGCCTGCAGCATGGTGCCGCCCCGGACGCTGGACAGGTCACGCTTGGCGAAGTCGGGGTGGTCGGCCATGGCCTGACTGGCCTGGGCCCAGCACGAGATGAAGGTGGCCCGCTCCCGTTCGAGCAGCGCCAACGTGGCACCGGCGTCGAACACGTCCTGGGCCAGGATCGCGGCTCCGGTGGACAGCGCCTGCAGCACCACCATGGTCAGTCCGCCCACCCAGAAGAAAGGCATTGGGGAGTAGATGCGGTCGGTGGAGGTGACGCCGCGGTGGTGGGCCAGGAGAGCCGCGTGACGCACCAGGCTGCCGTGGGTATGCGCGACGGACTTCGGTAGCGCCGTGGTTCCGGACGTCGTGACCAGCACGAGCTCGTCGGCGGGTCGGACCTCCTGCTCGGCCGAGGCTGTGAGGGGCGCGACGGGGGCCGTGCTGCCGGGCCACGGCGTCGTCCACGCCCGGTCGCAGTCGGGCCACACATGCACCCGCCGCAGATAGGGGACGGAGGCGAGGGCGATCGCCGCGTCGCCGCCATCCAGGCCGGGCAACGCGTCAGCGACTCGCGCGACGAGATCGCGGCCGGCGATCGACCGGCCCATCAATAGCACCTGGGTGTCGGTGTGGCGCAGCAGCCTGGCGAGTTCGGCGCCCGGCGCGAAGGTCGACAGCGGGACGGTGAGCGCGCCGATGCGGGCCGCAGCCAGCCACGCGATGAGCCACTGAGCGCAGTTAGGAAACAGGATGCCGACGCGGGTTCCCTTGCCCACGCCCGAGGCCAACAGCGCGTCGGCCAGTGTCCTGGACTCTGTGTCGGCCTCCGCGAAACTCAGCCGCTCCTCGTCGGTGACCAGGAACTCGCCGTCAGGCTGCGCGCGCCGCCGTGACAGCAGCTCGGGGACACTCCCCGGTAGGCCGGGGGATGCCGGATCGTCCGACGCGGTCTGCGCCGCGGCCATCAGCCGACGCGCACCGGGATGTGCGAATAGCCGGCCACGTTGGACATCGTCACCCGTCGCAAACCGTCGGTGTTCACCGCGAAACGCGGCCAGTGCTCGCGTATCGCGTGCAAGGCGACTCGTGTCTCCAGTCGCGCCAGCCAGGAGCCCAGGCAACTGTGTGCGCCGAATCCGAAAGCCAGGGTGGTAGAGCCTCCCCGTTTGATGTCGAACACGTCGGGCCGATCGTAGGCCCGCGGGTCACGCGTCGCGGCGCCGGTGACCAGCAGGGTAGGCGATCCCGCCGGGATGGTGCCCCCGTCGAGCACGACGTCTCGGGTGGCGAACCGGCCCTGATACTGCGAGGGCGGGTTGAGCCGCAGCATCTCCTCGATCGCTCCGGGGATCACGCCGGGGTCGGCGAGCACCAGCTCCCATTGCTCGGGATTGTGGTGGAAGGCCATGACGCCATTGCCCACCAGCTTGGTGACCGTTTCGCTGCCCGCCGCCGCTATCAGCACCGCGAACGTGGCGATGTCCTCGTCGGTGAGCCGATGCGTCACCCCGGTCTCGTCCTCGTAGGTCGTGTCCACCAGCCTGCTGATGATCAGGTCGTCGGGCTGGCGGCGTTTCTGCTTGGACAGCTCCAGGAAGTAAGCGTTCATCGCCATCGAGTCGGCGACGCCACTTTCGGTGGCGAAGGGGTTGTTCGGCTCGCGGTGCAGGAACCCATCGGTCCAATGCCGGATCTGCTGGCGCTCTCCCGGGGGGACGCCGAGCATTGACGAGATGATTTCGACCGGGAACAGCGCCGCGAAGTCGGCCACGATGTCGAAATCGTCTCTGCCACTTAGGGCGTCGACGTAGGACGTGACGACGTCGGTCACCAGCGGCTCCAGGTTGGCGATCGCCGCCTTGGTGAAGACCTGGCGGACCAGCTTGCGAAGCAGTTCGTGTTCGGGGGGATCCATCAGGATCAACATCTTGAGTTCGTCGAACCTGTGGTGCATCGACAGTGCGTCCAGGGTGACGCCGTAGGCGCTGCTGAACGTCTCCCAGTCGCGGTGGGCAGCAACGACATCCTCATTCCGAGTCAGGGCATAGAAATCCCACC
>DATIOT010000170.1:0-7219 GCA_035472875.1 Mycobacterium sp. | reverse complement strand
TGACGCCGGGTCGGAATTCGGTTCCCTCAGCCCGCATTTGGTCCAGCCGCCGGTCGAGAACGCGCTTTTCCATCTTGAATTCCGGGATACCGTAGCGCAGCAGCCCACCGATGCGGTCGTCGCGCTCGAAGACGGTGACGCTGTGACCGGCACGGGTGAGTTGCTGGGCGGCGGCCAGACCCGCCGGGCCCGAACCCACCACGGCGACAGTCTTTCCGGTCAGCTTGTCCGGGGGCAGTGGTACCACAAAGCCTTCCTCGAAGGCCTTGTCGATGATCTCCAGCTCGATCTGCTTGATGGTCACCGGATCCTGGTTGATGCCCAGCACACACGCCGGCTCGCACGGTGCCGGACACAGCCGGCCGGTGAAGTCGGGAAAGTTGTTGGTGGCGTGCAGCCGTTCGATCGCGTCGCGCCAACGGCCCCTGCGCACCAGGTCATTCCATTCCGGGATCAAATTGCCCAGCGGACATCCGTTGTGACAGAACGGAATACCGCAGTCCATGCACCGGGCCGCCTGGTGGCGCAAGGTCTCGTCATCGAATTCCTGGTAGATCTCGTTCCAGTCGAGCAGCCGCAGCGGGACGGGTCGGCGCTTCGGCAATTCCCGATGAGTGTATTTCAGGAAGCCGGTCGGATCAGCCATGCGCGGCCGCCATGATCGCCTTGTCGACATCCACGCCGTCACGTTCTGCTTCGGCGATGGCCTGCAGCACCCGTTTGTAGTCGCGGGGCATGACCTTGGCGAAATGCCGCTGCTGTTGCGACCAGTCGGCCAGGATCCGCTGGCCGATAGCGGAATCGGTGGCGTCGACGTGCGCTTGGATCGTGCCGTGCAGCCAGTCTGCGTCGTCCTCATCGAGGGTCTCGAGCTCGACCATCTCGGAGTTGAGATTCTCCGGCAATTCCCCGTCCGGGTCGTAGACATAGGCCACGCCCCCGGACATGCCGGCCGCGAAGTTACGGCCGGTGCGGCCGAGGATCACAACCTTGCCTCCGGTCATGTATTCGCAACCGTGATCACCGACGCCTTCCACCACGGCGTGGGCGCCGGAGTTGCGCACCGCGAATCGTTCGCCGACTACGCCGCGCAAGTACGTCTCCCCACTGGTGGCGCCGAACAGAATCACGTTGCCGCCGATGATGTTTTCCTCGGCAATATAATCCTGTGGCGCATTGTCGGACGGCCGCACTACGATTCGACCACCGGACAGGCCCTTGCCGACGTAATCGTTTGCGTCGCCGTAGACACGCAGCGTAATTCCCCTGGGTACAAAGGCGCCAAAGCTATTGCCCGCGGATCCTTCGAAAGTGATGTCGATGGTTCCGTCCGGCAAACCTTGGCCGCCATAGGCTTTCGTCAGCTCGTGGCCGAGCATGGTGCCGACCGTGCGATTGACGTTGCCGATGGTGGTGGAGAACCGCACCGGTTTGCCGGAATCCAGTGCCTCGCGGCTCATCACGATCAACTGCTGATCAAGCGCCTTGTCCAGGCCGTGGTCCTGACGGGAGCTGCAGTACAGGTCCTGGTTCATGAACGCCGACTCCGGCTCGTGCAGCACCGGTGTCAGGTCCAGTCGGTGCGCCTTCCAGTGCGCCCGCGCCAACGTGGTGTCCAGCGCTCCCGCCTGGCCGACAGCCTCGTTGAAGGTACGGAAGCCCAGCTGCGCCATGTATTCCCGGACTTCTTCGGCGATGAACATGAAGAAGTTCTCGACGAACTCAGGCTTGCCGGTGAACCGCTCCCGCAACACCGGGTTCTGGGTGGCCACCCCGACCGGGCAGGTGTCCAGGTGGCACACCCGCATCATGATGCAGCCGGCAACCACCAACGGAGCGGTGGAGAAACCGAACTCCTCGGCACCGAGCAGCGCGCCGATCATCACGTCGCGACCCGTCTTGAGCTGGCCGTCCACCTGGACCACGATCCGGTCGCGCAACCCGTTGAGCAGCAACGTCTGCTGCGTCTCGGCCAGACCCAACTCCCACGGAGCGCCCGCGTGCTTCATCGATGTCAGCGGGGTCGCGCCGGTGCCGCCGTCGTGCCCCGAGATCAGCACCACATCGGCATGCGCCTTCGACACACCCGCGGCCACAGTGCCCACGCCGTTCTCGGACACCAGCTTGACGTGCACCCGCGCCGACGGGTTGGCGTTCTTCAGGTCGTGGATCAGCTGCGCCAGATCCTCGATGGAGTAGATGTCGTGGTGCGGCGGCGGCGAGATCAGGCCGACACCGGGTGTGGAGTGCCGGACATCGGCAATCCACGGGTACACCTTGCCGCCTGGAAGTTGCCCGCCCTCACCGGGTTTCGCGCCCTGGGCCATCTTGATCTGGAGGTCGGTGCAATTGGTCAGGTAGTGCGAGGTGACACCGAACCGCGCGGAGGCGACCTGCTTGACGGCGCTGCGACGCCAATCCCCATTGGGATCGCGATCGAAACGCTTGACGTCCTCGCCGCCTTCGCCGCAGTTGGATCGGCCCCCCATGCGGTTCATCGCAATGGCGAGCGTCTCGTGCGCCTCCGCGGAGATCGAGCCGTAGCTCATCGCCCCCGTCGCAAAGCGCTTGACGATTTCGCTGGCAGGCTCGACCTCGTCCAGCGGAACCGGAGGACGCAGATCCGCGCGGAACTTGAGCAGGCCGCGCAAGGATGCCATCCGCTCGCTCTGGTCGTCGACCAGACGGGTGTACTCCTTGAAGATCTTGAACTGGCCGGTGCGGGTGGCGTGCTGCAGCTTGAAAACGGTTTCCGGGTTGAACAGGTGGTATTCGCCCTCGCGGCGCCACTGGTATTCCCCACCCACCTCGAGTTCGCGGTGTGCGCGTTCGTCCGGCCGGTCCAGGTACGCCAGCCGGTGACGGGCGGCGACGTCGGCCGCGATGTCGTCCAGAGTGATTCCGCCGGTGGGGCAGCTCAGCCCGGTGAAGTATTCGTCGAGCACGTCCTCGGAGATGCCGACGGCCTGAAACAGTTGCGCGCCGGTGTAGGAGGCCAGCGTCGAGATGCCCATCTTGGACATCACTTTCAGCACGCCCTTGCCGGAAGCCTTAACGTAGTTGTTCAGCGCCTTATTGCGGTCGATGCCATCGATGACACCGCGGTCGAGCATGTCCTCGATCGACTCGAACGCCAAGTAGGGGTTGACCGCGGCCGCCCCGCAACCGATCAGCAGTGCCATGTGGTGCACCTCGCGGGCGTCACCGGATTCGACCACCAGGCCCACGTGTGTGCGGGTCCGATCGCGCACCAGGTGGTGGTGCACTCCGGCAACGGCGAGCAGCGACGGTATCGGCGCCATCTGCTCGTCGGAGTCTCGGTCGGACAAGATGATGACCCGGGCACCGTCGGCGATGGCCGCCGACGCTTGCGCGCGTACCTTGTCCAGCGCTGCAGCCAGCCCGGCGCCGCCGTCGGCGACCGGGTACAGACAGCGAATCACCTTGGACCGCATGCCGTGTGGGCGTCCGTTGACCTCGTCGTCTGGGTCGAGGTTGATCAGCTTGGCCAGCTCGTAGTTACGCAGAATCGGCTGCGGCAGCACGATCTGGTGACAGGAATCCTCGTTCGGGTTGAGTAGGTCGCGCTCACCCCCGGTGGTGCCCTGCAAGCTGGTCACCACCTCTTCCCGGATGGCGTCCAGCGGCGGATTGGTCACCTGAGCGAAGAGCTGGTGGAAGTAGTCGTAGAGCATCCGGGGACGCTGTGACAGCACGGCAACCGGAGTGTCGGTGCCCATCGACCCGATCGGCTCGGCGCCGGCGCGGACCATCGGTGCCACCAGCAGGTTGAGTTCCTCGTAGGTGTAACCAAAAGCCAACTGCCGCATGACGAGTCGATGGTGGGGCATCCGCACGTATTTGCCCGCCGGCAACTTGTCGATCGGAACAAGCCCTTTGTCGAGCCACTCCTGGTAAGGGTGCTCGGCGGCCAGTTCGGCTTTGATCTCCTCGTCATCGACGATGCGGCCCTGCGTGGTGTCCACCAGGAACATCCGGCCCGGCTGCAGCCGCATCCTGCGGACCACCTTTGACGGGTCCAGGTCCAGCACGCCGGCCTCGGAAGCCATCACCACCAAGCCGTCGTCGGTGACCCAGATCCGTGACGGACGCAAGCCATTTCGGTCGAGCACGGCGCCCACGATGGTGCCATCGGTGAACGTCATCGATGCCGGGCCGTCCCACGGCTCCATCAAAGAGGCGTGATACTGATAAAAGGCCCTTCTACGCCCGTCCATACTCTCATGACGTTCCCAGGCCTCGGGGATCATCATCAGCACCGCGTGGGCCAGGCTGCGGCCGCCCAGGTGCAGCAGCTCGAGCACCTCGTCGAACCGCGCCGTGTCCGACGCGCCCGGGGTACAGATCGGGAACAACTTCTCGACGTCGTCTTCCGACCCGAAGATGTCGGTCTTCATCAACGCCTCACGGGCCCGCATCCAGTTCTCGTTGCCGGTGACGGTGTTGATCTCCCCGTTGTGAGCGATGCGCCGGAAAGGATGCGCCAGCGGCCAGGACGGGAAGGTGTTCGTGGAGAACCGGGAGTGCACGATACCCAGTGCGCTGGTCAGCCGATCGTCTTGCAGATCAAGGTAAAACGCCTTGAGCTGCGGAGTGGTCAGCATGCCTTTGTAGACGAACGTCTGGCCCGACAGGCTTGGGAAGTAAACTGTTTCGCGGCCCGGCCCGTCTTGGCCCGGGCCTTTGGTACCGAGTTCGTGCTCGGCGCGCTTGCGGATCACATAGGCGCGGCGCTCCAGAGTCATGCCGGAGGCCCCCGCCATGAACACCTGCCGGAAGGTAGGCATCGCGTCGCGGGACAACGCGCCCAGCGACGAGTCGTCGGTGGGCACGTTGCGCCAGCCCAGCACCTGCAGGCCCTCGGCTTCGGCGATCTTCTCCACCGCGGCGCAGGCAGCCGCGGCGTCTTTGGACGACTGCGGCAAAAACGCGATACCGGTGGCGTAGCTGCCCGAGGCTGGCAGCTCAAAGTCCACGACCTCGCGCAGGAATGCGTCCGGGACCTGAATCAGGATGCCTGCGCCGTCACCGCTGCGCGGCTCGGCGCCCTGAGCACCGCGATGTTCAAGGTTGAGCAGCGCGGTAATCGCCTTGTCCACAATGTCGCGGCTACGACGGCCGTGCATGTCGACGACCATAGCTACCCCGCACGAATCGTGCTCGAACGCGGGGTTGTATAACCCTACGCGCTTGGGCGTCATACGCACCTGACCCTTCACCGGAACTTTCTGCGCGGCCGTTATTTATGGCTCCGACGAGGCCGCACCCGGAGGTTGCGGGCTAAAACCCCTTCGGTCTTGTCGATAGGCGGTCTCCCCGGCGGAAGATGATCCGGTTAGGGAATCGTCCGTGCAGCGTTGAACGGTGGCGTGTACCCGGTCTCGACAAGTCGTAAAACGATATGACAAAAACCGCCTGACATGCCAACTTCTCTAAAGTTTAGCCTGCCGGCTAGCGGCACCGTAAATTCGCTGCAGCGGACGATCGACAGCATTGCGACATGCTGTTTTGCTGTCGGCAATCAGCCCACCGCGGCATCGCTCCCGGCGGACAGCTCCCCACATCAGCCGCTTACCCAAGTTTGCTGCGACCCCGGTCGGCCGGTTGTCACCGCCCTCGTTTTGGTCGCAGGCCGCCGACGCCCCGGCAACATGGCTTGCGATAAGACGTGGCAGCAATGCTGCCGCTATCGCCCATCGGCATGCTTGGCTGATGGCCGGAGATGTCGCGCAGCACCGCAGTAAAGCCGCGCCAAGTTTGCACGATACTAATAAGAGTCTAAAAGCGGCGCCTGACCGATACTGGATTAATACTTGTCTGGTAGTTGTCCAAGTCCGGCGACTGGCGGTTGGGACCGTGGGGCTTATCACGTGAGGGTTCGCCGCGGTCGGCCGCACGCGCGACGATCGATCGCCTGGCACCCGAGGAGCCCATGAACGAGCGCGACGAATTCCTGCGGGACCGTCTGCAGCCCGGCCAGCCCAGCACCCCTGCTGCACGCCCGCCCGGACCCCACCCCAGAGACCTCCACGCCGCGCCCCCGGCCTTCCCCCCAGTTCCCCAAAGACCCGCCCCGCCCCGCCCGCCGGCCACTCCGTTCTGGCACCCGCCGGCGCCTCCCCCTCCCCCGCCACGGCCACCGGCAGCTCCGCCACCGCGCGGGCAGGCCGCTCCCCTCCCCCCGCCGCGATCCGCGGCGCCGGCCCAGCAGGCAGCTCGCGCTCCTGCGCCTCCAGCCACCGTCGCGCCGGTACCTACGTCGGCGGCGGAACTCCCCGACCGCGGTTGGCGCCGCGTCCTCCGGCTGGCGACTTTTGGCCTTGTCAAGCTGGGTCCGTCGGCCACGCAACGCCAGGATGCTGAATTCGAAGCGGCGATCCGAACCGTCTTGCACCGCAACTACAAGGTCGGCGTGATGGGCAAGGGCGGGGTGGGAAAAACGTCGGTCGCCGCCAGCGTCGGATCGCTTTTTGCCGAACTCCGTCCGCAAGACCACATCGTGGCGATCGACGCCGATACCGCCTTCGGCCGGTTGAGCAGCCGAATCGATCCGCGGTCGACTGCCTCGTTCTGGGAATTGACCTCGGACAAGAACCTGCAGTCCTTTACCGATGTGCTTGCCCGTGTGGGCCGTAATTCGGCCGGCCTACACGTACTCGGCGGCGAACCGGCGTCCGGCCCTCGCCGGGTGCTCGATCCTGCGATCTACCGGGAAGCTTCGTTACGGCTGGACCGCCATTTCACCATCTCGGTCATCGACTGCGGCTCGACGATGGACTCACCAGTCACCCAGGAAGTCTTGCGCGATCTGGATGCACTGATCGTGGTGTCCTCGCCTTGGGCGGATGGGGCCTCCGCTGCTGCCAGGACCATGGAATGGCTGTCAGATCAAGGCATGGCGAGTCTGTTGCACCACACCATCGTGGTGCTCAACGATTCCGACGGCCATGCCGACAAACGCACCCGAGAATTGCTGGCACGCGAGTTCATCGATCACGGACAGCCGGTGGTCGAGGTGCCCTTCGATCCCCATCTACGGCCGGGCGGCGTCATCGATGTGAG
Organism: Mycobacterium sp.; assembly: GCA_035472875.1. Taxonomy (GTDB): domain Bacteria; phylum Actinomycetota; class Actinomycetes; order Mycobacteriales; family Mycobacteriaceae; genus Mycobacterium. The sequence continues at coordinate 136 of DATIOT010000170.1, read as the reverse complement.
CCATCAAATGGCGTCGGCAACGCGCCGCAAATTTCTCCAGGTAACGGCAACAGTCGCAGCGTATTTCGAGGCACGGCCTGACCGGGCACGCGATCGCCGGCCGGGTGCGGACGAGGGCTAAGCCTGCTCGGTGGCG
>DATIOT010000169.1:0-3329 GCA_035472875.1 Mycobacterium sp. | reverse complement strand
TCGCCGCCGCCGAGAGTCGGGACCCCGAGCTCGCCGTCCAAAAAGCGACGCGATCGGTAGTCGCACGCATCGGGATTTTCTTCGTCGGCTCGGTCTTTCTGCTCGTCGTGATCCTGCCGTGGAATTCGGTAGAGCTGGGCGCCTCGCCGTACGTCGCCGCGCTCAAACACATGGGTCTTCCCGGTGCCGATCAGGTGATGAATGCGGTGGTGCTCACCGCGGTCCTGTCCTGCCTGAACTCGGGCCTGTACACCGCGTCGCGCATGCTGTTTGTGCTCGCCGACCGACGCGAGGCGCCGACTCAGCTGATCAAGCTCAGTCGGCGAGGCGTCCCTTACATCGCCATCTTGTGCTCGTCGGCGATCGGTTTCCTCTGCGTCGTCATGGCCTGGGTCGCGCCCGGCACGGTGTTTCTCTTCCTGCTCAACTCGTCGGGCGCCATCATCTTGTTCGTCTACTGGCTGATCGCGCTGTCGCAGATCATCCTGCGCCGCCGGACACCCGCGGAAAAGCTGCGGGTGAAGATGTGGTTCTTCCCGGTGCTGTCGATCCTCACTCTCGCCGGAATCACCGCCGTGCTGGTGCAGATGGGGTTGGACCGCTCGGCACGCAGTCAGCTCTGTCTCAGCCTGCTGTCCTGGGCCGTGGTGATCGGGCTGTACCTCGCCGCCCGCGCCCGCGGGCGAATCGGTGTTCGGACCGGGGGATAGGTCAGCCGGTCTTGGTCAGCAATACGGCTTGTTCAAACGGCAACCTGGCGAAGATCGACCGGCAGCCACGGGTGACGTGCGCTGCCGCCTCAGCCTTGCCGACCACCTGAGGGTCTGTGACGACGAACGACTTGCCGTAGCGCCGCATCCGCCCACCGCCCGCCGCGGTGATGTTCTTCAGCCAGTCGCGGTTTGGGCCATAGGTCAGCAATACCGCCACTCCCGGCTGTCCACCGATGTCGGCGCTGAACACCACCAACGGGGTGCGGTAGGACTTGCCGGAGCGCCGGCCGACGTGCTCGAGGATGCCATGTGCCGGGATTCGGCCGGCCCATGGCCGCTGGATGGGGTTGGTGACATGCCGGTTGAACCGGGTAAGCCGTTGCGGTAGTTGCATATCAATATCCAAACTCTTGCGCCGGCGCCGGGCTCAAGATCGGTTATCCCATTGCCTTTCCACCGATCTGACCACCGCGGTCAATGTCGCGTTCACCGGTGCCGCAACACCGACCCGGGCCCCCTGCCGCGGCACCGCTCCGTTGATGACGTCGATCTCGCTGACCCGGCGCGCCTCGTGATCCAGCAGCGCCGACGGTTTGGCGTCCGGCATCTGCGCGCCGAACGCGCGGGCATGCGCGACCGGATCAGTGACGGCGACCGCGATGCCGGACGCCCGGGCGACGGTCCATGCCTCCATCGCCGCCGCCTGGCTGATCGGGCCCATCTCCGGGTCGTCCATCACCTGGCCGACGGTCATCCCGGTCAGCGCGCACGGCGCGCTATAGGCGGCGTTGCAAATCAGCTTCTCCCACTGCATGGCGGCGATGTCGGTGACCGCGGCGGCGTCGAATCCGGCGTCGGTCCAGGCTCGTGCGATCGACTCGACAGTTGCGTATGGCAGCGACGAGTAGGCGCCAAAACGCATCGCCCGCATGGCGTTGTGATGCACATGCCCGGGAGCCACGCGGGCCGCGCCGAACCCGCTGGCGATCCCGACCGCGACTCGCTGATCCCCTACGATGCCGGCGACAATCTCCGCCGATCCGAGACCGTTCTGGACGGTCAGCACCGGCGTAGCTGCGCCCAGCATCGGAAGAGCTTGCTGTGCACCGGCTTTCACGTCGGCGGCCTTGACGGCGAGCACGATCAGGTCCATCGTTTCGGTCGGTGCGGCGGTGCTTGCCCGCAGCGGCACCACTTGGTCGGAGTCGGGGCCGGTGATCCGCAGCCCATGCCGGGCGATCTGATCGATGCTGGCTTCGTCGCGATCGATGACCAGAACATCGTTGCCCGCGAAGGCGAGTTTGGCAGCATAGATGGAACCCATTGCGCCACAGCCGATTACCGAGATCTTCATCCGCATGCTCCTGGGTCAGGTCGTCAGGTCGGTGATCAGTTCGGCGAGGCCGGTCTTTTGTTCCAGCCCGAAGCCCGGCGCGTCCGTCGGCGTGATCCGCCCCGCGGACAGCGCGTAGCCGTCGGGGTATCCGCCGAACGGCTGAAACACTCCCGGATAAGACTCGCATCCACCCAAGCCCAGGCCGGCCGCGATGTGCAGGTTGATCAGGTGCCCGCCGTGCGGGAAAGCGAACCGGCGATCAAAGCCGTTGGAGTCGAGCACTTCGAGCATCCGCGCGTACTCGCTCAATCCGTAGCTCAGGCCGGCATCCATCTGGAAGACATCGAGGCCCGGCCGCATGCCTCCGTACCGAACGAGATTGGTCACATCGGGCACCGAGAACAGGTTTTCACCGGTGGCGACCGCGCCGTCATAGCAGGCCGTCACCGCGTGGTTCAGCTCGAAATCCAATGGGTCGCCCGGCTCTTCGTACCAGCGCAGACCGTGGCGGCCCAGCGCTGCCGCCCACTGCGTCGCCTGCGACCGGTTGAACCTACCGTTCGCGTCGACCGCGACCCGCCCCGCGGCGCCGACGATGTCGATCACCGCCTCGATTCGTCTCAGGTCGTCGCGCAGCGACGCGCCGCCGATCTTGATCTTGACCGCGTCGTAGCCCAGATCGAGGTACCCGCGCGTTTCGGTGCGCAGGTGATCGAGCCCAATTTCCGGGTAGTAATAGCCACCGGCGGCATACACCTCAACCGCTCCCGCCGGCTCTCGCCCGAACTGGCGCGCGATGGTCACGTAGGCCGGTTCATCGTTGAGCTTGGCGTTCAGGTCCCAGCACGCCAGTTCCACGGCCGCGGCGGCCGCTGCCCGGTCCCCGTGGCCGCCGGGTTTCTCGTCGCGCAGCGCACATGTCAACACGGCGGCCGGGTCGATCCGCCCCGAGGTGTCGAGCAGCGCATCCGGGGACGCGGCCAGCACGCGCGGGATCACCCGGTCGCGAAGGATTCCGCTTTGAGCGAAGCGTCCGATCGAGTTGAAGGCCACCCCGACCACGGGTTTCCCGTCGCGCACGACGCCGCTGATGACCGCGACCAGCGAGACCGTGTGGTCACCGAAGTTCACCACCGCATTGGCCGGTGCGCGGCCCGGTCCGCCGCGCAGTCGGACCGCTACCTCCCGAATCGCTGTGAGACGTGTCACTAGCTCGTGGTGAATAGCACCGCTTGGTCGAACGGCAGCCGCGGGAAGATCAGGCGCCCGCTGGTCACATG
>DATIOT010000168.1:0-3981 GCA_035472875.1 Mycobacterium sp. | reverse complement strand
CGTCTTAGATAGTTACATCTTGCACGGAACGGTGAAACCTGTCAAGGTGGTTACATGATGTTCAAGTACGTGAGCGGGCGACGGTGCCTGGACTTTGTGGGCACGATGAAATACCGCACTTCCATGCGCGAAGAACTCTTGACGGACCCTGGGCTGCTGTCGGACTGGGCGGTTCAGGCGGGGCTGCTGGATGCCGGCAGCGATGTCACTCACGACGAACTCGCGGCCGCAATCGAGCTGCGCGAGGCCATCTACCGGACCGTTATCGCCCGACTCGAGCACCGCAGGCCCCAACCCGCCGACGTCGATCTGCTCAACGAGCATGCGTCCCGCCCTCAGCTCACGCCGCGATTGCACCGAACCGGATCGACTAGTCGCGAGGGCACCCCATCGCAACTGCTCGCCAGCCTGGCCGCGGATCTGCTCGATCTGCTCGCCGGAGCCGACATCGACAACGTCAAACGTTGCGCTCACCCGGGATGCACGCGCCTGTACCTGGACTCGTCGCGAGCAAAGAACCGGCATTGGTGCGGGATGGCCACATGCGGCAACAAGGCCAAGGTGCACGCCTTCCGGGCCCGCCAGCGTGCCGCCGCCGGTGTGCGTTAGCTGAGCGCATAACTCCCGGATCCCCCGTCGGGAACAAACCACGTCCGCCCAGGGTTGAGCGCAAGAGACTTAACCTTTGGAGGAGTAATGGCTGAAGCCAGGTCAGTGCCGGTGTTGTTTGTCACCGACACGATTGTGTTGCCCGGAATGGTCGTGCCGATAGCGTTGGATGACGCCGCGCGGGCGGCTATCGACGCAGCTCGTGCCAGTGAATCAGGGCAGCTGCTGATTGCCCCCCGGCTCGAGGACCGGTACCCGTCCCACGGTGTGATCGCGAAGATTCTGCAAGTTGGACGCATCGCCGGCGGTGGCACCGCCGCAGTCGTGCGCGGTGAGCGCAGGGCGCAAATCGGGGCGGGGGCCACCGGGCCGGGTGCGGCTTTGTGGGTTGAGGTGACCGAGGTCGCTGAAGTGGAGCCGACCGACGAAGTCAAGGCGCTGGCCGCGGAGTACAAGAAGTTGCTGCTGGCCATGCTGCAACGGCGCGAGGCCTGGCAGATCATCGACTACGTCAACAGCTTGACCGATCCGTCGGCGCTGGCGGACACGTCCGGTTATGCGTCCTACCTCACCGATGTGGAGAAGCGGCAGCTGCTGGAAACGGTGGACGTCGGCGAGCGGCTGCGCATACTGATCGACTGGACCGGTGACCACCTGGCCGAAGTCGAGGTCAACGACAAGATCGCCGAGGACGTGCGGGAAGGCATGGAGAAGACGCAGAAGGAGTTCCTGCTGCGCCAACAGTTGGCCGCTATCCGCAAAGAACTAGGCGAGGGCGAACCCGACGGATCCGACGACTACCGGGCCCGCGTGGAGGCCGCCGACTTGCCCGAGAAGGTGCGCGAGGCGGCGCTGCGCGAGGTCGGCAAGCTGGAACGCTCCAGCGACCAAAGCCCGGAAAGCGGCTGGATTCGCACCTGGCTGGACACCGTGCTCGACCTGCCGTGGAACGTCAAGACTGAGGATTCGACGGATCTTGCGGCTGCGCGGGAAATCCTGGACGCCGATCACCACGGGTTGGACGACGTCAAGGACCGCATCATTGAATATCTGGCCGTGCGTTCCCGGCGTGCGCAGCGCGGGCTGCAGGTCGTCGGCGGCCGCGGCTCCGGCGCGGTGATGGCGCTGGCCGGTCCCCCCGGCGTCGGCAAGACATCGCTGGGCGAGAGCGTCGCGAGGGCACTGGGCCGCAAGTTCGTCCGTGTCGCGTTGGGCGGTGTGCGCGACGAGGCCGAGATCCGCGGGCACCGGCGCACCTACGTGGGCGCGCTGCCGGGCCGGATCGTGCGTGCGATCGGCGAGGCGGGATCGATGAATCCCGTCGTGCTGCTGGACGAAATCGACAAAGTCGGCTCCGACTATCGCGGCGACCCGAGCGCGGCGCTGCTCGAGGTGCTCGACCCGGCGCAAAACCACACGTTCCGGGACCACTACCTCGATCTGGACCTGGACCTGTCCGATGTCGTGTTCTTGGCTACTGCCAACGTGATTGAGAACATTCCGTCGGCCCTGCTGGACCGCATGGAGCTGGTGCAGATCGACGGCTACACCGAAGACGACAAGGTCGCCATCGCCCGCGACTACCTGCTGCCCCGGCAACGGGAGCGGGCGGCGCTGAACGAGGATGAGGTCACCATCACCGACGCGGCGTTGCGCAAGATCGCCGCCGACTACACGCGCGAGCCGGGTGTGCGGCAGTTCGAACGGCTGCTGGCCAAGGCGCTACGGAAGGTGACCACCAAGCTCGCCGAAGACCCGGGGCCGAAGAGCATCGATGAGCCCGATCTGGTTGGTTACCTTGGCCGGCCGCGGTTTACGCCCGAGTCGGCCGAACGCACCGCGGTGCCCGGCGTGGCGACCGGTCTTGCTGTCACGGGTCTGGGCGGCGATGTGCTCTACATCGAGGCCGGGGCAACCGATGGCGAGCCAGGTCTGCAGCTGACCGGTCAGCTGGGTGACGTGATGAAGGAGTCGGCGCAGATCGCGCTGTCCTACGTGCGCTCGCACGCCGAGCAGCTCGGCGTCGACCCGAAGGCGCTGGACCGGCGCATCCATGTGCACGTGCCTGCTGGCGCGGTGCCCAAGGACGGGCCGTCGGCCGGCGTCACGATGGTCACGGCACTGGTGTCGATGGCCACCGGACGCCAGGTCCGCTCCGATGTCGGCATGACCGGCGAGGTCACCTTGAACGGCCGGGTGTTGCCGATCGGCGGCGTCAAGCAGAAGCTGCTGGCCGCCCAACGCGCCGGTTTGTCAACGGTTTTCATTCCGTCGCGCAACGAGCCGGATCTGGACGACGTGCCCACTGAAGTGCTCGACGCGCTGACCGTCCAACCGATGACGGACGTCGCCGAGATCGTCGCGCAGGCGCTGGAACCGGTGGCCGAGACTGCTACGGCTGCGGCCTGACCTCACGCCGAGCGTGGCCCGGGATTGTCCCTGGCGTCACGTTCGGCGTTGAATAAGGGCGTGAACCTGAAACGGCGGTTAATTCATCGCGTTCAACGGTCGGTGGTCAATCCGATTGGCCGGCAGTTGCCGGTGACCATGCTCGAAACCACTGGCCGCAAGTCCGGACAACCACGGCACACAGCGGTGGGTGGGAAGGTAGTCGACAACCAGTTCTGGATGGTCTCCGAACACGGCGAGCATTCGGACTACGTGCACAACATCAAGGCCAACCCAGCTGTACGGGTGCGCATCGGCGGCCAGTGGCGCAACGGAACCGCGCATCTGCTGCCCGACGACGACCCAAGGCAGCGGCTGCGCAGCCTACCCCGGCTCAACAGCGCGGGCGTGGTCGCGATGGGCACCGACCTGTTGACCATCCGCGTGGACCTGGACTGACACAGGGTCTGCATGGCCTACGACGAAGACCTGGCAAACCGGATCCGCGAACTCCTCGGCTCCGAGCGGGGCGTCGAGGACAAACGAATGTTCGGCGGTCTGGCGTTCCTGGTGAACGGCAACATGTCGGTCGCCGCCAGCGGCCAGGGCGGTCTGCTGGTGCGGGTGCCGCCGGACGACACCGACAAGCTGCTGCAACGTGCCCACGTCAGCGCCATGGTGATGGCGGGTCGGGAAGCCCGCGGCTGGTTACGCGTCGACGCCGAAGGTGTGAAAACCAAGCGCCAGCTTCAGGGTTGGGTGACTCGGGGAGTCGGTTACGCGCGCAGCCTGCCTCCCAAATAGGAGAGCAATAAGTGGCCCGGTTGCTAGAACACGGTGCGGGTACGCGATCCAGTATGGGTCCGCGACGAGTATTCCGGGGATCTCCGCGAAATCGCCAGTCGTAGCCAACAAGACGCCGGAGACGCGAAACGTATGCTCAAGAAGTTCAAGGGAACCGGCGATAACGGCGCCGACATCTAC